>CAJBRY010000165.1 GCA_903958085.1 uncultured Geobacteraceae bacterium | reverse complement strand
CTTACGTCTGTTCACAATTTCCATGAAGTTTAACCTATCTTTGCCAGCTTGTGTCACAGAAAATTGGATTGTAGGTATCATATTTGAAGAAACCCGGCTTGCAAGACAAGATGCAAATGATCTATAGTTACATTTTGAAACATCCTTAAAACCTGAATTGAAGGAGATATCGTATTGAATCTGCGTTTACCTGCTGAATGGGAAATTCAGGACGGTGTCCTGATGGCATGGCCACACGAAGGAACCGACTGGGCATATATGCTTGATGATGTTCGTCCTGTTTTTGTTGAGATTATTAAAAATATTACCCGTTTTGAGAGAGTTATTCTTACAGCTCCAAATGTCTCCTCCGCTTCGGAATATTTAATAAAGTATGGGATCAACCTTGATAAAGTAAAAATTTGTGAAGTCCAGAATAATGATACCTGGGCACGCGATTTTGGCCCTGTCACTGTGTTTTTTAACAACAAGCCCACATTGCTTGATTTTGGATTCAATGGTTGGGGGCTGAAATTTCCAGCTAATCTTGACAATATTATTTCAAAACGACTTAAACAACTTGGCGTATTGTTACCTAAGCTGAACACCATCGGCTTCATCCTTGAAGGTGGAAGTATCGAAAGCGATGGCCTTGGAACTATACTTACAACTGCTGAATGCCTGCTTTCGCCCAATCGTAACCCTCAATTAAATAGAGGTGAAATCGAGCAGGCACTTTCTTCGCTCGTCGGTGCAAAACGTGTTCTCTGGCTTAATAATGGCTTCCTGGCCGGAGATGACACCGATTCTCATATTGACACGCTTGCCCGTATATGCCCGGACAACACCATAATTTATCAAGCCTGTGATAACCCTCTTGATGAACACTTTGAATCACTAAAATTGATGGAAAGTGAGCTTAAAGAGTTCACAGCGCCAGACGGAACTTATTATCGACTGATTCCACTTCCATGGCCAAAAGCCAGATTTGACGAGCAGGCACACAGGCTTCCTGCAACATATGCAAATTTTTTGATCATAAATGGTGCTGTGCTTGTCCCGACCTATCAAGATCCTGAAAATGACCAAAAAGCATTGGAATGTTTCAAACCGGCTTTCCCTGGACGAGAAATAATCGGTATTGATTGCCTGCCACTACTTGAACAACATGGATCTCTGCATTGCATTACCATGCAGCTTCCGCAGGGGGTTATTGGATGACTCCAATTAAAGTTGCAATGATTCAGCAGAGTTGCACTGTAAACCGTGATGAGAATATTGCAAAGACAGATTCAATGGTTCGCAAGGCTGCAAGCTCCGGAGCTGAACTTATTGTTTTGCAGGAGCTTCACACTTCAACTTATTTCTGTCAGTTGGAATCCCCTGCCCTGTTTAATCTTGCCGAATCTATACCTGGGCCTTCTACAGATTTTTTTGGGAAATTAGCCGCAGAGCTGAAAGTTGTAATTGTAACTTCACTTTTTGAGAGGCGTGCCGCCGGGCTATATCATAATACTGCTGTAGTTTTTGAAAGAGATGGTTCAATTGCCGGAAAATATCGAAAGATGCACATCCCTGACGACCCCGGCTTTTATGAAAAATTTTATTTCACCCCTGGAGATCTAGGCTTTCATCCGATCAATACATCAGCAGGCAATCTTGGGGTTTTGGTATGCTGGGATCAGTGGTATCCGGAAGCGGCAAGGCTTATGGCTCTCGCTGGTGCTGATATTTTGATTTATCCCACAGCAATAGGTTGGGACTTAATTGATACCAATGAAGAACAGCAACGACAGTATGATGCCTGGCTCACTGTTCAACGAGGTCATGCAATTGCTAATGGGCTGCCGGTTGTTGCAGTTAACCGGATTGGCTTAGAACGCACAGATAAAAAAACAGATACGGGCATTAATTTTTGGGGCGGCAGCTTCGCAGCCGGTCCACAAGGCGAAATCCTCCAAAAGGCTTCTCACGAAAAAGAAGAGATAATACTGGTAAATATTGATTACGGAAGAAGTGAAGAGGTACGGCGTATCTGGCCTTTTCTGCGGGATCGTCGAATCGATGAGTACGATGATTTGTTAAAACGTTTCAGAGATTAAAAGCTGTGCGAACTTTTCATAAGCAGACTGACTCCAAGGTATGTAAATAGCATTATAAAGACACCAAGAACTCCCAACCAGGCTAAAGCTTTATCCCATCGCGATCCCTTGAGCCTTATGTGCAGCAGCAAGGCGTAAAACAGCCAGAGTACTGAAGTCCATAGCTCTTTCGGTGTCCAGAGCCAATAGGTTCCCCAAGCGTAATATCCCCATATTCCTCCTGATATCATAGAAATTGAAAAGAAGGTCCATCCAACTAACGCTGTTTTATATAGCAAATCAAGATATTGACGAACTGAAGTCAAAAGAAATACCGCACTTGCCAATCCTCCGACTACAAAGAGCGCATAACCGAAAAAAGCAACTACTACATGAATTTCGAACCAGAGAGTATCAAGAATCTGCGGCAGCGGCATATTAAGTGGCTTAAAAATAAGCGCTGATAAAGAGACTGCACCTGATATAATTCCAATTGCAATGGGAAACCATCGCTTATTTCTGACTACTGGCGAAAATGAGGCAATCAAACCCATTAGCGCCAACGACATTCCAAAGAAAAACAGAGTATCGTGTGGACCCAGTAGCGGCAATCTACCTAGCAGCACACCTCTATTAAAGAGGTAAACCAGCTGAATAGCCAGGGCAATTGCAAGTCCGTAACGCCGGAAAGATCCAAAAAAAAGACCGGCGACTGCAAGCCACGGTAGCAATGAAATTGAAGGATAATTTATCATCTTAAAGATTAACTACGGAGGTTATTTTTCTATTGTGCAGATAACGTTCGAGTAAAAATAGCGGCAGACCAACCAGAGCACTTATAAATACAGCATACAATATTTCAGTCAAATATCCACCAAAGCTATGCGGTATTGGAACCTGAACCCAAAAATAGAAACTGATAAAATATATTAGTGGCACTAGAAAGATGGTCGTCCATAATAATCCGCTCATAGCTTTCAAACTGACTTTAAGCCGTTTCAAAAATATTATTGCAACTGACAATGAGCTCAATCCATATATAATCTTAACCCAGTGCGGCAACGCGTAATGCATAAAAACATATATGTCAGAAACTTGCTCCTCTCTCTGCAGAAATATAAGCTCCTTAATTTTTGTGCTGTCATGCTCGCTTATCCCCATCAATCCAAATCCGAAAACCGCAACCGCGACGGCAGCAACTCCCCATCCTATAAGTTTCACAGGATGTAGATTATCAATGAAATCAGCAACTGTAGTTGTAGCAGCTTCTGGAGGGGGCGCAGATACCTCAATATTATTGAGTTTTTTTCCGAGCAGTTCCTGATTTCGCTTTAAAATATTTTCTTCTCTCTGCCGTTCAATGAATGTCTTGATCATAATTCCACACTTAGGACAGGTACTGAACGTTTCATCCCCAAATGTACTGAAACTACAGGAAGGACAGGTATCTACGAGATATTCATTTTTTGCAGCCCGAGGTTTGGTAACGGAAAAACATTCATTACAGCGAGGACAATTTAAAAACCTACCTGTTTCCGGTATCTCATGATCCGGAATTGTGCCGCTGGCACTGCATTTAGGGCAGGATATCTTCATTACTTAAAGGCTCCTGACAGTAAGAAAATCAATTAATTTTTTTCTTTTGTATCAAATCAATT
>CAJBRY010000164.1 GCA_903958085.1 uncultured Geobacteraceae bacterium | reverse complement strand
TTACAATAACTGATGACCAGCAGAGTCGTACCACTAAGAGGCATAGACACTAACTAAACAATCCATCAAATACCCTACAGTCCCGAACGCACGGGCCAAACATAATTGTTGCCGTACGAACTTGCGGATAGGTTCTTAGGATATTCGTAGGCGTGGCCATATTGCGTACCCATAAGCCAGGCGCTATTTATATCGGATGCGAAGCTGCTAGACGACCAGTACATACCATTCTGGACGGATAAATATGGATGACCAATAGAGAGAGCAGGATAGGATATGGAGCGATCCATCAAGCTCGAAAACTCTTTGCGGTTGGGCAAACGCCACTGACCGGATGTAGAACCGTCAGTCAGTCCGCAGGCACCGCTTGCAAGGGTGTTGGCAAAAGTTAGAGAGGTAGTCCAATCCTGTTCATTGAAGCAGTTTGCGTTTTTAAGCCAGATCAAGCCGGTCCGTTTGTCGGTTACCGTACCATTGTCATTGTCGGTAAAGCGTGGAGCCGGGGCAGTCACTCCTTTAAGTTTGTCGCCATCCTGACCGGTGCCGGCGCACGCTATGGCTGTGCCGCTTGCATCATAGCAGGTGGTCTGGCCGGTAGCCTGAAGCGCAATAGTGGCAGCTACCTGTCCTGAACGCACAGGCCAAACACTATAGAAGTTACCGGTGCTCTTAGCATCGCTGCCAATGCTGCCAACGGTCATAAATACAGCCCAGGCAACATCGGCTTCAAGGCCCATGAGACTGCTAGACGACCAGTAATAGTTGTTAGCAGAGGTGAACGGATGACCGGATGGAAGAGCAGGGGCAAATCGAGATAAATCCACAAGACTCTCCAGTTCGTTAATATTGGGCAAACGCCACTGACCTGCGCTGGAACCATCACTCAGGCCGCAGGCACCGCTTGCCAAAGTATTGGCAGAAGCTAGAGCGGTAGTCCAATTTTGTATACCAAAGCAATTGGCATTTTTTAGCCAGACCAAGCCGGTCAGGTTATCTGTAACCGTACCATTTGTGTTGTCTGTAAAGCGGGGGTTCGGCCACGCAACACCTTTCTGTAAGGCACCGTCATCACCTGCTGCATAACTTGTGGTCTGTCCGGTTTTGGGGAGCTGGTTCGTGCCAGTTGAACCACTACCGGTTGCCGTTGCCGTGAAGTTTTGACCGGTCAGATTTGCGCCGTTCACCGTAACTGCGAGGGTTGCCGGTGAGAAGGTAAAGCCGGTTTTGACGGGTGTAATGGTGTAGTTGCCATTTGCCAAACCGCCTATAGTATATCCGCCTGCATTAGTTGTTGCAGAGCCTCCGTTTGTGCTGACTGTTACATCGGCCAGTGCTGCACCACCACTTGTGATCGTACCTGAAATACTATATGTGACCGTTCCACCACCAGCACCAAGACCGCTGCTCGTATCACTTGAACCACTACTGCAACCACCAATGGCCATAACCACCACTGCCATTAGTGCCGCCAGAATGCAACCCAACTGCTTCTTCATAGACAATCCCCCTTGTAATTAATAAAACACTCCATTAGTGATGCACAACATTCGAAAAGATCAATTAACGATGTTAACTTTTCAACTTCAGTTCAGACTGAGCACAGAATCACCAAGCTCCAGACAGGCAGACTCTACTGTAAGCATCCCCCACCAAAGGTGGGGGCTTTCAAAGTCGTGAACCGCTCAAAGCGGTTTGTTCAAAAGATTATCTGACCACCGTGGGTGGTCATCCTTCGGTCAATAGCGACAGTTGGTCCAGACGATTGTCTTCGTCCTCTTGTTTGCGTATGTACTCTCGGATGAAGTCTTCATCTGCTCCAACTGTAGATACGTAGTAACCTCGTGCCCAAAAGTGCATTCCTGAATAGTTCTTACGCTGGCCAAGATAAGTGCGAGCAATATGTATTGCGCTCTTGCCCTTAATGAAACCTAAAACCTGTGCAACGGAGTATTTCGGTGGTATCGATATCAGCACATGAACATGATCTGAACAAAGATGGCCTTCCAGAATCTTGCTCTCTTTCTGGCGAGCCAACTCATGCAGGTATTCCGCAATGTGCTTGCGAATACGACCATATAACACTTTACGACGGCATTTCGGAATCCAAACTACATGGTACTTGCAATCCCACTTCGTGTGACATAAACTTTGTGCGCTGTCCATGAAACCTCCTTTTTTCGTGTACTTTGAGCGCTTCACGATTAAGGAGGTTTCTACATATTTCCGGAACTGTCAAACTTCGTGAGTCCCCCACCAAAGGTGGGGGTTTACCTTAAAGAAATTAACTGAACTGGTTTCGCATTGCATGGGGTAGCGCTCTTTATCAGACATCACCCCTCCCCATACCACCCCCGGTAGAGTCAGCAACAACAGCTTGACCGCCATCTGTGACATTGACCTGCTGATATTTTACAATCACCGTTTGTCGGTTACCCCGTTTGACCTTATGAATTGCTTCAAAGCCTTTCTGGTATACTTCCATGAACCTCGTCGCCGTATTTAGCATTTTGAGAGCAACAATATCATCGCGGACTTTTCCCGCTTTGATGACGAGGTTCATGCCTTGTGTGTGACAGAGTGCCATTTGATGAGCCAGCATTTTTTCCAACGAGTTCTTGGCACCAATAGTATCTGCAGCATCGATGCAAATTTCCTGATAGCCTGTTGCTTCGGCGAGTATCAACCGATCAAGGCTTGCCGTCTGGTGGATGCTATTCGGATGGTTCAACGTGCAAGTCGGTGACCATACGTCCATCTCAGCGCCATCAGACAAGTCAGGAAGACATTCTCCCGCTACAATTATATGCGGGACAGGTTCCAGTTCTTTTTTTGCTTTTTCAGAATATAACTTGATATGGGCACGAGCGACAGGATCATCGGCAAACTCCTCTTGATTCCTCCGCTCTGTATGGATAGCTTTCTGATAAGTTACGGCATTGCTACTTTTATTTCGCATGAATAACCTCCGCTCCAGGTGCCGGTGGATGGCACTTTCGGCAAATACGATGTGGATTTTTATAGGTTCCGCCTAGCCAAAAATCAGTCGACTTGCACCAGTTGCATTTCCGAATTGGCATATTTTCAATAATTGACATTTTTGTTGGTAACTGCGGTAACATTGGTAACACTTCGAACAAGGCCTTATTATTCAGCATGTTATGGTCATCAATCGTTGCTGCTATCGATGGTAACGCATTGGTAACGGTGGTAACAATATCATCGAGATGCTTCCCTGTTACCTGAGTTACCACAACGCCTTCATTCTCTGGTAACAACACAGACAGAGATTTATCGTCGTGATTACGGTCAGTTATTCTGCTGTTACCAATGTAACCACTGTTACCGCCAATTCCGATAGTGTCCTAAATAATAGTTCTGATATCAAAGTCATTGAAGTAATCAGATATCATCCTATGCCTCCATTATTTTTGAGGTAATATGATAGCATTTGGTGGGACCCATGCTTGGGAGTCGAGTTGTGGATGCATCCCTCTCCTTGCCTGGGATGAGTATACCCCGATTCTTAAGTAGACGCGTGGTGGCAGACATATCCAAGCCGGTACAAATCTCCTGCCGGAAAGTTTCCGTTAGCACGTAATAGTCAAATGAATCATCACTGTCAGTAGATTTTCGCCGAAATCCCGCTCTGTTGATCACTGTCATGTCTGGTTGTTCCCAGGGGGCAAAGCGTGACGTACCGTGGTTTTCAAAAAACCTTCGTACTTGTGCCAGCATTTCCCGTTCTTCATGCGGCATGACTCCTCCGCGTGATTCAATCCATGCTCCAAAGCAGATTGCCGCAGCTTTTACGGCCCAACCTTTTGGCCAGCCAGTTAAATCAAATGACGTCGCCAATTCACCTGCTGCAGCCAAGAGTGCAAATCGTGTTGCAACGCGCATGATTTGGCCGTCTGCACCTTTATCAACAGCTTTCATGAACTCATCAGTAATCCGTTTCACGAACGTTTCGACTTCATCTCGGTTTTCTGCCAGCATCCGTATAAACGACACTCCCAGATGGCCATGGTGTTGCGCTGTTGCGTCTTTAATTGCACGCGAGAAACCGGCTCCATCATTATGTCCGTGAAGATCTTCAAAAATCCCGAATTTTGCAGTATCTGCAGGAATATCTACCATGCGAACTTCCTGGCCTGCTTTGATCTTTTTCCCGTCAGCCCGAATATGATCGGAAAGGCTAATCTCTCCGGATGAGAGAAAAATAGTTCGCCACTTTTTTCGACGACAGGAATCACCGTTGCGATTGGCTCTCCCTTTTCCCTGTCCATTTGCAAGCATATATGCGGTTGCACCTGCATCCTTACCGTCGGACTCAGAGAGCTCATCAAGAACAAGCAGCAGATCATTATGAGCGGTAGCGATGCCCTCCAAGCCATTGACCGTCGCCCGCCATTGTTGCTTGTATTCATGGCCGCCGTATACTGAACTTCCTGCCAACAGGATAGTGGTCTTCCCAATACTCGATGGCCCTCTGAAGTGGATTCCTCCGTTCTCTTTGTTGCAGGGATATAGCAGTGGAGCCGTTAAAGCTGTGCATACGGCCAAGGTCAACCGGCTGTTGTTTATGCACCATTTCCCGATACTCTGTTGCCAATCACTCAACTCACCAGCCAAAGAGGTTACGGCATCAGATTGTCCCTGATAGATCAGTTCCTCGGTGTTTTTTCCAATGCGACCTGTGGGCAATATGAAGCTATCTCCATGCCAGCCAGTACGATCTGTACAGCGTGCTCTTTTGTTTCCATCGGGATTGGTAGTTTGCAAATAGATGTTCAATAGCGAGCGGAATTTATGGATCGGATTGATATAGCATCCGTGAGACAGAAGATAGTGCCGGACTGCTTCGGCATCTCCGCTGAAAAACTCCATCGGGACTGCCCACTGGTGAATATGGTTGTCCTTGTCATCCCACTGAATAAGCCTGCCCCAATTCTGTTGTTCTCCGTTGCGGGTGTAGGCAAGGATCTGGATTGCCGACGCGATCACGACTGGTTTTTTGTATACAGTTTCTTCTTCGCCAGTCAATTTACCTTCATCATCTCTGAGCTTAACCGACGTTATGTCATAATAATGTAGCTTTCCTTTTTCGATTCGGAAGCATGCTTCCATTTCAACTTTTACCGGTTTTATTTTATTAAAAGGCTCTGCTCCGTATCCCACAAGAAAGTCGTCCAAACCAGTTTTGCTCTCTTCGCTGTGTGGGAGGTTGACGATAGATACTGTAGCACCTCTCAGTTGCAGTGCCCTCGCAAAGCGTTCCACTGCCTGGAGAAGATTCTTTGTTTTGTCTCTGTAGTCAGAATCTGGTATGAATACAATTTCCCGTCCGGCTAGTTCTATGGAGTCAAAATCTGCAATCAGTTCATCCGTACCCTTGATCTTCCAATTCCACAAACCAGTGATTCCGATACATGTAAAACCCGCTTGGCTGGCGCAGAGAGATTTCTTTTCACCTTCCGTTATGTAAAGTCTGATACGAGAGTTTTTGAGGATCTTTTTGTCAATTATCGCTGGGATGTAAAGTCGATTTCCCTTGCCGCTCTTTTGATGGTATTTGCGGCG
>CAJBRY010000163.1 GCA_903958085.1 uncultured Geobacteraceae bacterium | reverse complement strand
GACCTTTTCCCTGTCCTGCTCAATAATATTTTCAAAAACCCCGGTGCATCTGAGTGAATCATAGGTCCCCCATGAATTCCGGAACCTGAAGTACCTGGTATTCTCATAATATTTCGGATCAAGTTCGAATGAACGGACATCTGAAATAACATTGTCGGAATCATCAACCAGGTACATTTCCCAACGGTCAACATTTCCTTCCAGTTCTGCAGCCAGTCCGAGCTGAGCATACCCGGCAAAGAACTCCACCACAGTCCATGGAGTAACTGTGTAAAGACCTGTGCAATCAATTGTTTCTCCAGTATTACCGGAGTAAATATGCGCCTTCATTTTATAATGGGTATATGAAGGTGATTGGAAGGCAAAGAAAAGACTGTGTGTTTCAACCTTATCGGTAATTTTTGACGGTGGTGCCCAGGTGAGAAATTTCTTTTTGGTTGCCGTTAGGTTGAAATAATCAGTGTTGTTGAAATTATTCGCCACCAGGTCTTCACGGTTTAAACCTCCCGGTAACGCGTAGCAATAACCTTCGCTGTATGACCTGTCTTGGTAAACGCCATCCACCCGGTTGCAAAAGCTGGTGAGATATTTCAAAAAGAAATCAGCCCACATATAATGGTGTGCTGTGCCATAAGCCAGTTTAAATCTTGGCTGGGCCAAAAGCAAAAGCGTAGAATATATATACTCCTGAATTTCAAACCGAACGCTGCCGGTTGCATCAAGGGGTTTATAATCCTGCCCGAGAAGCACCATCGGGTTTTTGTACACACTCATTAGTACCCCTTCAACAGTACCGGTTGTTCCGGAGGTTCCGGCAGCACCGTTTTGTGTGGTGGTAACTGTTACGCCTACAACAGTGTTTGCACCCGAACTCCAATCGTATTGGGTATCGGGGGTTTTTGCAGTCAATACTATTGTACCCGCAACATCATTGGTGATATCATAACTATCTGTAAGCTGACGGTCCCTGACAATATAGTCGTAACAAGCCTGTGCCCACTCTGCCGGGGTCCATACATCATCGGCAATAGGAAGATGATCTTTGGTGGATGGTTCATTTTTGAGTGTAAACGTTCTGGTTGCACCCATGAAAGTTATTTCAATGGCATGATCCGGTGTTGGATCAATGTCAGAGAAATCGATTTCAACAATTGAATTGATTCCATCGATGGGGTCGATACCGCCGCCACCCCCACCACCGCTCCCGGTAGTTAACAAATACCGCATCGGGTTGCCTGCGAATGATGTGAGAAAAGGGTGATTTGTGATTTCCATAAGGCAAAAATATCTGTGAACGCTGTTAATTTAAAGGACAAGTTATCTGGTCACATTTTTCTCAAGCATGGCCACGGTATCGTTCGCATATTTCATGGTATCATAAATGATATTCGCCTCCAGCGGCTTTTTCATGGCCTCCGTATGCGCCCGCATGGTGTCCAGTGTTTCCTTGTCAAAAGCTACCGTTACAGGACCGGCTGCAGCCCGTTGCGCAGCGGCATCCGGATAGAGCCCGCCCGCACGTTGCGGCACCGACATGATGGCCTGCACCAGGTCGGGCCTGAAACGCATCAGGTTTTCGGTGTGCTTTGGGTTGAGAATGATCTCCCTGCCGGTTTCAGCAAATAATGTTGGCGTACCGTACACACCCGAAGGCGGCTGTTCGAGGTAAGGCACCCCGCGGTATTGTTTGTTGTCATCCTGCCCCAGAACATCATAGCGCCCCATGGCAGCCTGGCGTGATCTCCGGATGGCGCCATAACGGCCTTTGGCGGCTTCGGGAATGGGGGTGGAAAGAATATATCCGATTTGTACTGCCCCGAGTACTCCTACAAGTGCGGCCATGATGATTCCAAAGATCGGATTTCCGGAGGTTGCAAAAGCAGAAGTAATTGCCTGTGCGACATTAATGATAGCCTGAGCAACGGCAAGTGCTTTATTTCGCTTGCCCTGTTTAATAGCCAATTCTTTCTTCTTGGCATCCATTTCAAGATCCATCTTCGAAATACTTGCATCATATTGCTTCTGCGTGATCTTTTTGGAATCAAGTTGTTTCTTCAGATTGTCCTTTTTCTTGTTATTCGAATCTTCATCCTTTTTGAGCTGAGCGTTTTCATATTCACTCATGGCTGAATTCACCCCCGAAAGGGCAGAAATAATCTGTGAGGCCACCTGGGCAGATTCATTTATAAAAGCCATCGTAGCAGCCAATTGAGCAGCACGATATTCTTTCCATATTTGTGCCTGACCTTCCGCGCTATCTTTGGCGGCTTGCAACTCCATGTCACGTTGCATTTTCAAAAGATTCCTTTTCTCTCCCAGTTGTAGATCACCAAGTCCGGATGCACCGCTGGTTTGCATCATATTACCTGACTTATCATCCCGTTTGTCCCGGGGCTTATCAGTAACGGTAGTTTCAAATGTTCCAAGTATCTTTTTCCGTTCCGCTTCATATTTTGCAACGATATCAAGCTTTTCCTGCTCAGTAAGTTTAAGGTTACTGAGTTCAATTTCCTGCTGTTTATCGAGCAATGTCATGCTATCTATGAGCCATTCCACGCCTCCCTTTTCATCAGCATCGATGATGGCTTTCCATTTTTCATTTTCAATTCTTATTGCATTGGCAATAGCGGTATCAGAATATTTCTTATTAATCTCATCCTCTTTGTTTTTTGCTTCCTTCCAATATGCCTCTTTAAGTTTTATTTCATCAGCAGACATTCCTGTAATCAATTCTATTTTGCGCTGATAATCAAGTTCGTTTAATTTTAACTCTTTATCTTGTCCATCTTTGACAAGTTGAACTGCAGCATCTTCTAAATCCTTCTTTATCTTTAGTAGGTAATCGGTATATTCCTTAGCGATTTTTTTATTTTTTTCATAGTCAGGCGCACCCGGGGGATCACCTGTAGGTACATCTTTGGTCCCTGTATTCAGCCCGGATAACTTCCCGGCTGATTCGTCATATACCGCCTGTATCTTTGCATCATATTCTTTCATAGTATCGTCCAATGCTTTTTTAGCTTTTTCGATATCTTTTCGAACATCCGTCTGATTTACACCAGGT
>CAJBRY010000162.1 GCA_903958085.1 uncultured Geobacteraceae bacterium | reverse complement strand
GTTCGCTTCCTATCAAAGTTATAGATTAATGATTTTGATCATTTTTCGATTTCGAGTATAAAATGGCAGTAAATATTCTTACCAAGTAGTGATTTGTTCCGTAGTGCCAGAACGCGATATTTCAATCCTGCATTTTGGATTGGAACAATCACTCGGCATTGAAGGGTCAAGGCATCATATTTACGCGATGAGGGAACACCGAAACAGTCCATACGCACATACTCTTTCGCTCCAGGGGGAGCATAACCCTTACCAAAATATTCCGGTGCTGCGTAAGCGCAGTAATGTGTATGCATATAGAGCGGCAGAATCACAGCTTTGCCTCCTGGTTTAAGTATTCGCGCGATCTCATCTATCAGGAGGGTGTCGTCATCGCCCATGAACATTTCGAAAGCACACTGCAATGAAACACCACGTACCGCGCAATCCCCAAAGCTACTTTTCGTGGCATTTTCCGTACGGTAATACGGCAGATCCCGATAGGCTATGTCAACGGGTAAGAGATCAATGGCAAAGGAATTCAAGCCCGAACGTTCACGCAATGTCTTCGCCCATGGCGAATTTCCAGCGGCAACATCGACGTAGACATCCTCCGGAGCAAACTCAGCCAGACCAAGAATTTCGCCTGCAATCCAGTGTTCAAGAATTTTCTCTTCCCAGACACCGCTCTTACAGCCGCCATGATAGTGCGATGGGAACCAGTTTCCCAATTGAAATTGATGAAAGCGATCTGTTGATGGAACATAATCATAGATACAGATGCCCAGATCCCGCAGGGAACGCTCGATTGTTATAAGCTCATCTGGCGTTGGATTAGCGAAATGCGGTGCATCACGAAAACGCCACTGATAATAACGATGTCTGATCTGTCTCCACATCAGACTAACACCTTTACGGACAGTTTTTTTTAGGCCATGTTGCTGCATCTTATCAAATGGTTTCATTTAATTGTATCCGTTCAGAAATAGCGTTCCCTGTGGACCCATTCATGTACATCGGGATCTGTCCGATAAGCATTCTGATGATATGCAAACCCTTCCCTGTGTCCGGAAATGAACTCATTCAGAGCTTTTCTTGTTGCTGTGTTAGTTTTTAGCAACCTGACCAGTGTTTTGAGTTTTCTCCACCCCCAACGGGCAACCCGATAGTGAAAAGGCGGATGGACAGTAGTTGGAAAAGCCTCGGTGCGAAGTTGCGTGTAGGAGTCTGAGATACCCTGGCTGAAACCTCGTTGGCGAAAGTACGCATAAGTCATCCGCTCTGGCGTGACTTTGTGATATACCGAGGCACCCGAATGAAACATGCATTTCAGCCTTCTGTTCACTACATATTGTGACACATGGGATTCACCGTCACCTCGGAATCGAATCATGTCTTTCGGCATGCCATCTGGATGAAAGCCACCTGCCTGAAGCAGCACGCTCTTACGGATTGCGAAGTTACAACCCCAGATATATAAAGGGCTGAGGCGGTATCGACCAGGCGGTAGCTCCAAGATACTTAAAGCAGTTATTGCGTGCCCCCCCTTGTATCCTGGACACAACCATAGATCTATCAGCCATTGAGGCGGTGTGTCCATAAACTTCGGCAGATTGTTACCTCCGACCATAGCCACATCTGTGTCTAAGAAGGCTTCTTGTACAGATGATAGCCAGGTAGGCAACGCCTCGATATCATCATCTGCAAATATGAGAATGTCTCCTCTCGCATCTAACATACCACGATGGCGGCCGGCATGGAGGCCGGGTTCGGGTTCGTAGATGTAATTCATATTACCAAAATATCTCATTAGATTCTGGACGATCGCCGCAGTGTGATCCGTGGAGCCGTTATCGACTACCAATATCTCAAAATGGTACGGCAGGAGGTTCTGATTCCTAATTGAATCAATCGCTATGGAGAGCATATCCGCGCGATTACGGGTTGGAATGATGACCGAAATCATGGATTTTTGTTGATCGTACCCCACCACATATTGGGCAGGCGATCTGTGAATGAAACGTTTGCCAGAACATCTTCTTGGATTACCCTCTGCACTCCGTCAGCCCAACCGTAATCATGAAAGACCACTAAAGAACCAGGAAATAAAAACTTTTTGTAAGTTTCCCAATCGGATTTAACCCCTTCATATGAGTGATTACCATCTATGAAAAGTAAATCAAGCTTTGAAGTATATTGACATACTTCATTGGCTACTTGAACGCTAATTCCACGCACGGGCACAATAAATTTCGAATATTTTTTGGTGTTCAAGCAAAACTCTGCCCAGGTATCGCGATATCCTTCAGTCATAGAATCATTATTCCAAGTGTCGATACAGAAAATCTTACCGTCTTTATTTTCCAATAACGCCGCTCCAAAACAACATGCGGATGCACCAACGTAAGAACCAATCTCCGCAATAAGCTTGCCATGTTGTCCTAATTCAAATAGTTTGATACGCTCTCGAATTGTTAGATGGGAAACGCAAGCAAACGCATTGCTTAACTGCCGAAAACGGACGCGATGAAAGTAGTCGTGGCCTTTATTAAGCAAGACACGGAGATATCGCCTCAAAATTCATACCCCGGGCATCGGGTAATTGTGAATCCATGCCGGCAATTGAAATACGTCACCATATAGCTCATACAAAGCGTTCGAAACCACGTAGGTAGCATCGCACCATCTGATGCTATGCTACACGTCTCTTCACTACCATACTTGAAGGGTTCATTCAGCCTGAAAACAAAGCCACCGTCCTTCGTCTGATTTAAAAAAACCCAAGAAAACGCTTTGATTAATAAAATTTCGATCATAGATTTGATCTTTTCGCACACAAAAGGGGATAATCGTATAAGTACAGACCTCTTTAAAAACGAGTCAATTTGCATCAAAATTATGGACAAAATCAGCCATAT
>CAJBRY010000161.1 GCA_903958085.1 uncultured Geobacteraceae bacterium | reverse complement strand
TTGACTTATATGGAACTTAAAAACTTGCGGCCTTCTATTGGGTCAACAAAAGATAGAAAACGTATAGGACGTGGCACTGGTTCTGGTCATGGTAAAACAGCAACTAAAGGTCATAAAGGACAAAAGGCGCGTTCTGGCGGTAGCATTAAGGCTGGATTCGAAGGTGGTCAGATGCCTTTGCAGCGCCGATTGCCGAAGCGCGGCTTTACTCCAATTGACAGAATTGAGTACTCACTTGTGAATATTAGCCAGTTAGATCTCTTCGAAACCGGTTCAATAATTAATATTGAAGCGCTAGTTTCTAAGGGCTTGATTAAGTCGGAGCGATTTGCAGTCAAAATACTTGGGAATGGCGATATAAGTAAGCCGCTTAAAGTGTCTGCAAATAAGTTTAGTCAATCTGCCAAGGACAAAATTATTGCTGCTGGTGGCACTATTGAGGAGATTGTTTAGTGTTTGAAGCCCTTCAGAATATTTTTAAGATTCCTGAACTGAAAAAGCGTGTTATGTTTTCACTTGGGATGTTAGCAATATATCGCGTAGGTTGCCACATACCAACTCCTGGAATTGACAGAATTGCTTTGTCTCATTTTTTTAAGCAGTCTCAGGGGACGCTACTTGGGCTTTTTGATATGTTTTCTGGCGGAGCGTTGGAGCGTTTGACAGTCTTTGCACTCGGAATAATGCCATACATTTCCTCTTCAATTATTTTTCAACTTCTTACAGTAGTTGTTCCTGCCATTGAAAAGCTTTCAAAAGAAGGCGAATCCGGTCGTAAAAAAATTATTCAGTATACACGTTATGGCACAGTCGTACTGAGTGTAGTTCAAGGAATGGGCGTTGCGGTCGGACTTGAAAGTATGCGTGGGCCAGCTGGTGAGTTGGTAGTTCCCAGTCCAGGCTGGGCTTTCAGAGTGTTGACAGTTATAACTTTGACTGCGGGTACTGCCTTTGTTATGTGGCTTGGTGAGCAGATGTCTGAAAAGGGTATTGGAAATGGAATCTCTTTAATTATTTTTGCTGGTATTGTGGTTAATATTCCTAATGCGCTCAGTAATACAGCAAAGCTTATCAATGCTGGTCAACTTTCTCTGTTTATTCTTTTGTTTGTTCTTGCTATCATGTTTGCCGTTATAGCTATTATTGTTTTTGTTGAGCGTGGCCAAAGACGTTTGTCAATTCATTATGCTAAAAGAGTTGTTGGTCTTAAAACATTTAATGCACAGACTTCTCATTTGCCGTTGAAAATCAACATGGCCGGTGTAATCCCTCCAATATTTGCATCATCGATTATTATGTTTCCTGCTACCATTGCGAACTTCATAAATATTCCGTGGGTTCAGACTGCAGCAAAAAGCTTGTCGCCAGGAAATTTAGTATATAACATCTTTTTCGTTGCTTTTATTATTTTCTTTTGCTATTTCTACACGGCTGTAACTTTTAATCCTGTTGATGTTGCCGATAACATTAAAAAACAGGGTGGTTATATTCCAGGAATCAGGCCTGGGAAAGAGACTTCAGATTTTATTGACACAGTTCTAACAAGGCTGACTTTTGCGGGCGCTGTTTATATTTCTGTAGTTTGTGTGTTGCCATCAATTTTGATTGGAAAGTTTAATTTGCCTTTTTATTTTGGTG
>CAJBRY010000160.1 GCA_903958085.1 uncultured Geobacteraceae bacterium | reverse complement strand
CCGATCTATCAAATTCATAGGTCTGAGAATGATAGTTAACAACAGGGATATCTATAGGATTTTCCGACAGGAATTTTAGTCCAGTTGTTTTGCCAAGTTTATAGCCCTCTAATATTGTTTGTATAAGCAATAGATACAAGAAACGCTTTAAGCCATCGTCTTTTTTCTCTGATATATTTGCTGCATCCGGTAAATCATCTGTAACTATATGTAGTGTCATTGTGATGCGTCGTGGCTGATTTTGACCCAGACCCACCATTGTATAGTCAACGAATACAGCAGGTAGCGAAAAATAGTCATACATGGCTGGATCAAGTGGCTGCCCTCTATAAACATCAATAAATGATATTGCGCTCAACCCTGCTTCTGTAAACTTTGCAGAGGCACTTTCAAATCGTTCGTATAATTCAAGTAATGGTTGTAACATGTTTATATATTTAATGCTTCCTGGAAGCGGTTTTGAATATGTGTTATTAATTGTTGGTCTAATATTGCACTTGAACCGATAAACGGACGTGCCGGGATATCTTGCTGTATCGTTCTGTTATAAGCTCTTACTGTGGTTTCTCCCGTTTTGACCCTGCCAAATACTATGGCGGTACTTCGCTTGAGTTGTCTGCGGCTTGTAATGCCAAACTTGGTCAATGCTCTGGTGTGACTTCTTACACGTTGCCTCACCGGGCCTTTGAACCCTTCGTTATGAATTTGGGCATAAGGAACATCTGTACCAATTATTACCCTATTTGGGGTTGCCGAAATCTTACGAATAGATCTCTTCAAACGACCGCTATCAACCAATAATGTCTGGCTTCGCCTTTGGCCACCAGCCCGCCTGCTCGCTCTTGGTGCCCACGGTTCGCGCCTGCCATCTATCCATGACTGATCTCTGAACCGCTCTTTTGAAAACTTCACCGCTAATGCTGCTATCTCGTTGGGTATCCGAGTATAGGCCGCTGATACAGCCTGCAGCCTGCGAATGAATTCACTTAACCCTATTACACCACTCATTGATAATAGTTTACATTGTTGTTTCTGCCGACCTTACTACACGCATAAACATTTCAGTCATCCATCGCTCCAATTCTTCTTTGTTCATTCCGTTCACTGATTGAGATGTAGGACTAAACCCCTTAATAAAACTTTCGATATTGATTACCGTGCTTTTTGTTTGGCTGCCGCTGCCTATAGCCTTCGCATCCGATGCAACTACACCGTTGCCAGTCGGGGTTACAGTACCACCAGTAGGCGGTACTCCCGACAAGTCACCTGTAGCCAACATACCTTCAGGCATTTTCGATCGTGCCAAACGTGCCTGCTTTGTTAAGGTCATCAACGCATCCGATGCAGCTCCTGAGTAAGTGTAATTGTAAAAACCCTGCGATTTTACCGGATCGAAATGATTACCAAGCTCACCGGTATCTTTATAACCAATATTCTTTTGTGCAACATCCTGATAGGCCGACATGTTGCGGTTTACTTTGCCAATCATATCCTCGAATGCCGTTTCCGACAATTTGGTGGCGTTTTGAAGCCCTGGAAAATCTTTCAAAACGTCCCTTTCAGCTTCTTTCTTATATTGCGCTGCCATACTGTCAGTAGTGGCCCATAGCCTTTTTACACCCTCCATTCCACCAAGAACTACCTCTGCAAAAAACTTCTTGACAGGAATAAAGTTGTCACCTATTTCGCCCATCAACACTTTTGTCTTATTCTCCAACTGCTCGTTTATGTAGTT
>CAJBRY010000159.1 GCA_903958085.1 uncultured Geobacteraceae bacterium | reverse complement strand
ATTAACCACCATATATGCTGATAAGCTTTTTCATACTCACCTGTCAAAAGATAAATCTTGGCAAGATTATGTCGTGCATCCCCATCCAGAGAACCGAATCTGGCTCCGTTTTCGTAATAATACTGGGCCATTGTAAGATCACCAGACGCGACATACCCTTCCGCCAATCTTGACCAGGCATCGGTACTGTCAGGGTATTTGGCAACGGCATCACTGAAAAGTGATATTGTGTTTTTCCAAACCTTTCCCCGCTGGTAACTTGCAAATGAAAAAGTGAGAACTACACAGACAGATATTGCCAGCAGGAGCTTCACCAACAACTTATTACACGGCCTCTCATAAACTAAATTTGATAGATAGGCGACGAAACCGGCAACCCCCAACATAGGGAAGTACATATAGCGATCATTCATCATCGTGACCAGGGGAACTATCTGCGATACCGGCACCAACCCTAAAAAAAACAGGGAATACCAGAACAAACAGGGGCGATTTTTCCGATAAAGATAGATGCCTGCAGCGATCAAACATACCAGAATAAATAATGAGAAAATAACAATTGGATCTATTTGGGTACGAAGCGGTGAAAAATACATAACACTCTGCAATGAGGGGAGCGGACAGACCAGCAGATTCAGGTATCTCACCAATACCGGAAGCATGGTTAATGGCAAAGTAACCAACGGATTCTGCGGATAGTCGATACGCCCCCCGCCATTCCAGCTTTGCTGCGAAATCATGGCAATAACAGCAACCATCCCGGCTGCTGCAAAATATGGGATTTTATCTAAATATGCAGAGTGGTTTCTACGACCAGTCATAATTAGCTGGTCGTACATCACCAGCATTACAGGAAAAATTACCGCAACGGACTTTGATAGTAACGCCAGAGTGAAGGCAAATACTGACCAGAAGTAGTACCATCTGCGAACCTTTTTCTCATTATTTTCTATATATGACAGGTATGCATGAAATGAAAGCAGGTACAGCAACATTGCAAGCAGATTTTTTCGCTGAGATATCCACGCAACACTCTCCACCTGCAGGGGATGAACCAGAAAAACAGCAGTACCCAGAAAAGCACCCCATTTCAAGAATCCGATACGAATCAGCAGGAAGTATAGAAAAACCGCAGACACAAAATGGTAGCCAATATTTGCCAGAAAATAGCCTAATGGGGTTTTACCCCATATAGTAAAATCAACCATATAGGAAATCATCTGCATTGGAGCATAATTGCCGACGTAATACTGGCTGAATACTGTTTTTAGATTCTGCCACGAGAATCCACGAATAGCGTAATTATTGGTAACGTAAATATGGTCATCCCAGTTGATCAGAACCGAATGTGTCGTAACCTCCCAGTAAGTAAAAATTGTAAGCGTCAGCAACAGCAGTAGCGGTAATAAGTTATCTTTTATTCTATTCAACAACTGATTAGACCTGTTGGTAAAGTTATAAATCATCTCTTGGCTTCCTGTCATACTCACCACATTTTTTCAAAATCTTTAGAACTATAGAGGTGGTTACGCTCTTTATACATGCTCTTTAAGCCACTTTCATTCTTTAACTGTAGAGGATTTTTGGTAAACAAGCGGAATAAGAATGCTATTGGCGTAAGAAAGAGAAAAAATACCAGAGTCAAAATAACTTTGCTGTTAAAAGCGCCGAGCACTTCGGCAAACCCGAGCCATACCCTAGATATGATCCGCGCTACGGGCTTAACAAACAGTCCGATAAGTAAAAGAGCAAGGGCTGTATAGACAAAAGTCTGACGGTGCAGGAACAGATTCAGCAGGAGCATAAATGCGGCAAGGACACAAAGAGTTTCGAGTTCCTTAAGTTCAGCCGTTTTTTTTCTGAAAGTCATATAGTCCAATTCCTGATTTTGTTTTTTTGATTGATGTTGAAGATAGCGATTGCATTATATATACTTCCAGCACCATTACAACCCACCTGATAATGAATTCATCACGGACAAACAAGATGTTTAACAATGTACGCAGCAACTGGTATTACAAAACTGGAATTACTTTTTTTCTATTTGCTTCTATTCTTGCTGTTTACTGGCAAGTAGGTGGCCATGATTTCCTGCTATATGACGATCCGGAATACATTACTGAGAATCCTTACATACAGCATGGCCTGACCATAGACAGCATAAAATGGGCTTTTACGTCATTCCATGCATGTAACTGGCATCCACTCACCTGGCTTTCCCATATAGTGGATGTAGAACTTTTTGGAATGAATCCGACCGGACATCACTTTGTAAACATCGCTCTGCATTTTTTAAACTCTACCCTCCTGTTTCTCCTGCTTAATAGAT
>CAJBRY010000158.1 GCA_903958085.1 uncultured Geobacteraceae bacterium | reverse complement strand
GTTGCTGACCGTAGTTTGCAAGTGTGCCGGGGTTTAACAGCAGAATACCGGAGTGTTTTTCTGAGATACCCAAATGAGTATGACCAAACAAAACTGCATCAACTCCGATTTCAATTGCTCTATTCAGTAATCTGGATAGACCCGATTTGACCTGATACGCATCTCCGTGAGTCAAAAAAATCTGTTTCCCCTCGCACTCCCATACTTTTTCACGCGGAGCGTTTGAGCCAGGGTCACAGTTTCCGGCAACGTTGATAATTGGAATATTTAATACTTCGCGCAGGGCATCCACATCGGAACTCCCATCACCGAGATGAATGATGCAATCTACAGGGTCAGAAAGTGAATGAGCTTTAAATGCACGACTAAAGTTTCCATGAGTATCAGAAATAACAAGAACTTTCATATTCTAACTTTATCAGAAGTACTCTTTCCCAAAAAGATAAAATAATCACTTAGGTGTAAAAAATGTCAAAAAAAACAGCCATTATTACTGCCTTATTAATATTTTCATTCATAGCTTTGTTTGCGCTTTCAGTCAAGATAGCAAAAACCATTTTTGGCAATGAAGAAGGGGCGGTAATCAGCAAGCAGGGTGTTGGCCTTATTGAGGTCAAAGGAATGATTCTTGATTCAAAAGATACAATCAGGCAGCTTAGATATTTTCTTAAACAGGAAAATATTAAGGCAGTAGTTCTGCGTGTTGACTCTCCAGGCGGAATTGTAGCCCCATCGCAGGAGATATATTCGGAAGTCAAAAAGTTCGCTGCAAAAAAGAAAATAATCGTTTCAATGGGGAGTCTTGCCGCCTCAGGCGGTTATTATATTTCCGCACCTTCAACAATGATTTACGCAAATCCGGGGACAATAACCGCCAGCATAGGTGTAATCCTGAAGTTGTCAAACATTGAATCATTGATGGATAAAATCGGTATAAAGTCTCACGTCCTTAAAACCGGAAAATACAAGGATTCAGGATCTCCTGTGCGTGAATTTTCAGCAGAAGACCGTGCAATGCTTCAGTCGGTAATCGACAATACACATGAACAGTTTATAAAGGCTGTGGCAGTAGGACGCAGACTGCCGCTTGAAGATGTCAGAAAAATTGCTGACGGCAGGATTTTGTCAGGTGAGCAGGCAGTGGGGTATAAACTGGTGGATCGTCTTGGAACTCTTCAGGATGCTATCGAAGAGGCTGGCCGACTTTCCGGAATTTCAGGCGAACCGGAACTTGTGCAACCACCCAAAAAGAAAATAAATTATCTGGATCTGCTTGCTGAAGGCGCAGAGGGTACATTCAATGGGCCACTAGGCCGGGTATACGGCGGCATGAAGATGATGTACGAAGCTGAGTAATCCATATTCGTTTCCACGCACATAAACCAATTCTTGTTCAGAGGAGTTATTCACAGATGAAAAGTAAGCATGATATTGATGACGATGAAATGATTGAAGAAGCAAACGAAATGGAAGACGGCAGCTTTGCCGCGCTGTTTGAAGAGAGCGGCAAGGAGAATAAACGCTGGATTGAGCCGGGGCAGAAACTGACCGGCAAGGTGCTCAAAATCGGTTCGGAATGGATCTTCATGGATACCGGCCAGAAAGGGGAGGGGGTTATTGAACGGAAAGAATTCCTTGATATTGATGGAAACATCACTGTCAAGGAAGGCGACTTTGTTTCGGCCTATTTTCTCTCGTCAAATCATGGTGAAATGCGCTTCACAACAAGAATTGGCGGCGGTGCTTCGGGTGGCGGCAGTACCCAGCTGGAAAAGGCCTGGCAGGCGGGAGTGCCGATTGAAGGTGTGGTGGAAAAAGAGATCAAAGGTGGATATGAAATTAAGATTGGTTCGTCCCGGGCGTTTTGTCCCTACTCACAGATTGCGCTCCGTCGTGTTGAGAATCCTGAAGCATTGATAGGAACGCGCCTGACCTTTCAGATCAGTGAATATGCTGAAAACGGCCGTAACATAATTGTTTCAAGGCGTGCTCTGCTTGAAGAAGAACAGCGTCGTCTGAAAGAAGAAGCCCAGGCCGGGATCAGTGAAGGAATGACGGTGACTGGAACGATAACTTCCGTTCAGGATTATGGCGCTTTTGTCGATATCGGTGGCCTTGAAGGTTTGATACCGGTTTCTGAAATTGCCTGGAGTCGGGTTAAAGATGTACGAGATGTATTGACTGTCGGTCAGCAACTTAAGGTTCTAATAAAAACAATCGACAAGGAAAAAGAGCGAATATCTTTGAGCATTAAGGATACTCTTGCAGATCCGTGGGAACAGGTGCCTGTAAAGTACCCTGAAGGATCGTTCCATGCCGGTGTGGTTGCCCGTCTTGATTCATTTGGCGCCTTTGTTACCTTGGGAGATGGTGTTGATGGCCTGCTCCACATATCAAAGCTCGGATCAGGTAAACGTATTAACCATCCTCGTGAAGTTGTAAAAGAAGGTGAGGAGATCGAGGTTAAAATTGAGAACATCGACCGAGGAAGCCGCCGTATTTCGCTTGCTCTTGCGGGGCCTGCCAGAGCCGCGGCAGAGGAAGAGGCCACGCTCTCAGAATTTCGCCGTCAGGCTGATGATGTCCCCAAAGGGATGGGAACTCTTGCTGATATGCTGAAGTCCAAGACTCAAAAAAGGAAGAAATAAGTGATACTTGATCTGTCCGCAGAAGATTCTGACTGGGACAGTCTCTGCAAACAGTGTGGACGGTGCTGTTTTGAAAAGATTGAAGATGACAGGGGAAATATTTTATATACGCAGACAGCATGCCGCTTTCTGGATGTGATCAGTCGTGAATGCAAAATATTCGAGCGCAGATTCGAAATTAACCCCAGCTGCGTAAAGCTGACACCTCAACTTGTGGCCACACTGCGGTGGTTACCTCGAAATTGCGGATATCGTAGCGAAAAAACTATTGCTGAAAAATCAGCAAAAAATAAAAAATAAGTAGTATTACTGTTTCAGTTACATTCTCTCCACCAGATCTAATACAACTTCAGCTCTGTTCAGTGTATAGATATGAACCCCGGGAACTCCTGAATCAAGGAGTTCCCGGATCTGTTTTCTGGCGTGGGCAACGCCGACCTTTTGGACAGCTGCGGCTCCGCCAGAATGATCGGCCTGTTCCAGTTCGTAAAGGAAATCTGCTGGAATTGATGCGCCGCAAAGCGATACAATTCTCTTTATTACCTTTAGACTTACAACAGGCAGAATACCAGGGATAATCGGTTTGTTGATACCAGCTTCATGAGCG
>CAJBRY010000157.1 GCA_903958085.1 uncultured Geobacteraceae bacterium | reverse complement strand
GGATTTCTTTTCCCCCCTGCAAATAGAAATATTCATCATTCATCCAGGCGGAAGATGCAAAAAAGTAGACCAGTTTTGAAACAATGCCGACGAACAGTAAAAACAGAAACACTCTTGAGTTGTTTGATAAAATCTGTTGTGCCGTCTTTTCTATTCTTTGGAGAGTCATGTCTGTTTCCACTATTTTTCTTTTGTGAATCGGCATAATTACTATGTTACTCTGAATTCAGGCCGGAACAATACCATCAAGAACGAACTACCGTCAACTTTGACACGTACAGGGCAATCTGAAATTTGGGCTGCCGGTGACTGTTATTCTTATGATTTTAGGTGAGTTGCCAGATGTGGTCCGTGAATATAATTCGGTTTAGGTCTTAAAGAAAGGGATTTACATGTCTGACCTTTGGGTTATCGCTCCTGTTTTTAATGAGGAGAGCTCGCTTGAATCCTTTGTCATGGAGTGGGTTCCAGTAATTCGTGCAGTTACTGGCGGTGACTTCACTTTTTGCATTATCAATGATGGATCAAAAGATACTTCTCTTCGCATCCTTAATAGGCTTGCCAGCGAATTTAAGGAAATACTTGTTGTTGACAAGCCCAATTCAGGACACGCTGATACATGTCTTTTAGGTTATCAAAAGGCCATAGAGGCTCAAGCGGAGTGGATATTCCAGATCGATTCTGATGGACAGTGCGATTCGGTGAATTTCAAAGAATTTTGGCTGGCACGATCTGACGGATTTTGTCATTACGGCCATAGAGAGGGTCGAGAAGATGGATGGCATCGACGTCTTATTTCTAAGGTGTTGGCTATCCTTCTGTTCTTACTCAGTTTTCAATGGGTTCGAGACGCCAATGTCCCTTATAGACTAATGCCGCTGGAAGTGCTGAAGTCTGCTCTTAAGCAAATTCCTGCTGGTTTTAGGCCGGTTCAGGCTATGTTGACTCTTATTCATAACGAAAAACCAGGAATTATGTGGCACACTATACGTTTTCGGAAGCGATCAGGCAGAGTTGATTCGAATAAGTTTTTCTTTTTTGCTCATGAGGCTATCTGTCTAATCCGTGATTACTCATCATGGCTCTGGAATGATGGTGTTATGGGAACCACGGATAGAATAGTCCGGATCGGGAAAGTTTTTTTATTTCTCTTTTCGACTTACTACATGATTTCGTTTCTGGCGCTGGCTTGTATCAGAATGCAAGCGTTTGTCGAATACGACTGGATAGAAGCAGTTCAGCTCTCGCAGGTTCAGAGGATTCTGGAGGGGCTACCGATCTATGCTTCGCCCTCTTTGGAATACGTTCCGCTGATGTATGCGCCTCTGTATTTTTATCTGTCTGCGGCACTTGCTTTCTTCACAGGTGAAAGTATTGCAACGCTTCGTTTTGTCTCTTTTATTGCAACATTGGGTACGCTATTTTTTATCGGAATGCTCGTATGGAGAATAACCGCCTCAAAACAGGCAGCGTGGATAGCATCTGGCCTTTACGCAGGGATGTATGGAGTTGTTGGTTTCTGGTTTGATATTGCGCGCGTTGATTCCCTCTTTATCTTTTTTACCTTGGCAACTGTTTATGGCCTCCGTGCTGCTTCTGAAAGAGGGTGGGTAGCATCAATATGGGTGGCGTTAGCGGCGGTATGTGCCGTGCTAACAAAACAGACTGCGTTAGTTCCGGTTATTGCCTTATGCGCCTGGTCTCTAATGGTACATTATAAAAAATCAAGATTTACTGTAATTCTATGTATTGTGTCGATTCTTCTGAGCCAAATTATGTCCATCATATTGACGGACAGCTGGTTTTTTTATTATGTCTACAAGGTTCCGGCAGCCCACCCGATCTTGATAAATCATATTAATAAATTCTTTTCTCATGACATTTTTAGACACCTGAGCATTGGTTTTGTTATTTCAATTTTTACCTTTTTCTTTCTCTTCAAGAAAAATAATCGGAAACCAGATGCTTTCTTTTTTCTCTTCTTTTTTCTTGGCATGGCCTTGGCGGGTTTTGCTCCACGTGTTAAGTTGG
>CAJBRY010000156.1 GCA_903958085.1 uncultured Geobacteraceae bacterium | reverse complement strand
CGGTACGCCTGCTGGATCACTTCCGATCTTTCTTCAGGCCGATAATTCATTTTGGGCATCAGAATTTTTACGACCGGATTCGGGTGAACAATATGGGCATATCGAGGGACAAATGGGCATCCTTCAGCCGTCTTTTTGCAGGTTCCTGTCGAACGAACTGCACATGGCGTACGACGCCCATTTTGGCGGGAATATCAGGCAGAATCCATTCCAGCGCTTCTTCCCGAAAAATAAAGAAAAGTAAGGTGTCCCCGGATTTTCCTATACAGTCAACACCGATTCTTGATATTGAGAAACCGCAGCGTCGCAGGTGACCAGCAGCATCCCTTCCACGCGGGCCTGGGCAAGCAACAGGCGATCGAACGGGTCTTTATGAAGTAACGGTAGAGAATTAACTTTCAATGCATGTTCAGCGGTTACGGGCAGTTCTGTGTAGCCGTGAACGATAAGCATCTTTCTCAAACGATACGGATCAACTTTGAAATCTTCTCGCCCAAGACCCAACTTGATAATAACCTCCCAGATGCTTGCAGCGCTGAAAAAAAGACTGTTCTCGGACGATATCAAAAGGGTGCGGGTTGATTCGGAAAGTTTTTCAGGCTGCCCGGCCGCCCACAGAAGGATATGCGTGTCAAGCAGCAGTTTCATGCCGATTTACCCTCAAAGAGTCTCATAATTTCCGGTGATCCAAGAGTATCAAAATCATCTGGAGTTGAAATCTCACCCGGCATAAATCCCAACTTTTCATCACCGTTCCGATCTTTCGCAGATAGGGGTAATACCTTGACCATCGGCTTTCCTGCTTTGGCAATGATAAAGGCGTTTCCTTGTGCAGCCTCCTCAACCAGACGGGAAAGATTTGTCTTTGCTTCATGAATATTGAAGGTTTGCATCGCACACTCCATCAAGTTTGGTTTAATGAACTTAGTTTATAGACTCTACGTTTAGGGTCGACATTTGTCAACCACAATCCATTCCATCACCCGGGGTCGGAAACCGGCAGCGAAAATTCCCTTTTATGGCTCCAGTGTGTGATATGCCGGATGCAGCCTGGCAAATAATGTCGCTTTGCTCTTGTCGTATGCGTTCAGAGAAAAACTGTCAATGGATCTTCTTGTCGAAAAACCATGGGAAATCCTATACCGGTGGAAATCAAGCTCAAGAAAACACCGTCTGTTAAAGCTGTGTGCTTTGCCATGTTGGGGTATTTGCTCTTGATTTATGATAGTAAATGCACTATCATAGCAACATGAAAAATAACATCGAAAAGTACACATACCGAATTGAATGGTCTGAAGAAGATAACGCCCACATAGCCAGATGCCTTGAATTCTCTTCTTTGGCAGCACACGGAACCACACCGGATGAAGCCTTGCGGCAGATAGCATTTGTTGTGAAAGAAACCGTTGATTGGTTGGAAGAAGAAAATTCGCCAATTCCACAACCATTCGGAACCAAAAAGTACCGTGGACATTTAACGCTGAGGGTCCCTTCTGAAAAGCATCGGGAGCTTGTAATCAGATCAGCGGAAGAAGGTGTTTCCGTCAACCAATTTATTCTGTCGAGATTGTAAAACAGGCATGAATATCATGACAGAAACGGCCAGTCGTGAGGGTATCAATCAGCGGTTCAGAGACAGGGTCTAAAAGTCTTTGAGCATTTCGACCACAACGGGAATGCCTTAACACTGGCATGCGGGTTTGTAAATCTGCTATTGTCGTTGATGATAGGTGACAGATATGATAAGTCTTCCTTATGGAATGAACGATTGAATATTACAGTGAAAAAGTTCAGTTGATCGTTCTTCATGCTTTTATCAAAAAATCCGACAAGATTCCGATTCATGAATTGAAAACAGCTCGTACCCGATTGGTGGAGGTTCATAATGAAAACTAATGATGAAATGGTTGCCGAATGGATGACTAATCCTGAGTTCAAGGCACTATAATGACGATCTTGAGGATGAATTTTCACTTCTTGCAGAGTGTCTGAAAGCCCGCAATCGCTCGAAATTAACACAAGATGAAGTGGCACTTAGGCATGGGAACCAAATCATCAGCCGTGGCCCTTATCGAATGAGGTGGAAAGAACCGGCATTCTCCGACCCTTTCCACATTACGAAAATACGCTGATGCTGTTGGGTGCAATCTCATAATCAAATTGACTCCAAAGCCGAAACAGGCGAATCGGTAGCCGGAACACCCTACCCCTTGATGCCCCCCCCCTAAATCGTTCACATCGTCTCCATCGATGCAGAAGCGGATATCCATCCCAGGGTATACCATTTCAGGTTCAAGATTCGATTTGGTACTTTCGGTGAGAAAGGAACACACGGGCCGAACAGCCAGCTTCGCCAACCGAGGTCATTACCATGAATCACGATTGATCGAAAAAAGGTTCCGACCACTGTCATTCCAGGGGTTACGCAGCCGCAAATAAACCGCAAGGGTGCACATCAAACCAATTCCGCACCCGGCGTGCTATCGATCATGGCCATGCGAGCATCCATCCATGTGCCGCCGATCTGGTCGATGAGACTGCCAAGTATGTACCAAAAGTAGTAAAGAAATGTCAGCGGTACAGTTTTACCGGGGAAGTAACCTGGATTGGTCGGTGGAACACCTGTCCGTGTGATTGCGCCGGTGATGGATACCCGCGATATGAGATCATAGGAAGCCACGCTGAAATACAGGCGGTTTCCGAGCTGGATATCGATCAGGGATAAAATGGCAAATAAAGACCAACCGGCGAAAATGCATAGAACCAGCATGTGGCTGCCGCATCCAATATTGAATGCTGTTGAAACAAACCGTTTTTGGGATGAGACAATACACTGCGTCAAGTATCATCATATACGAAAAAGAACCATTCGGGAAATCAAGTGTTGCAATCAATTATTTTTTCAGCAATCGATAATCTTTAATTCTCTTCATAAAATAGAAAAATTGCCGATAATCAACCTGCCTAGCGAGCTTCCAAAATATCTTGGGCCTTAAATAAAATCTCCTAAAAGCCCTGGATTGGGCAGATTGAAGCTGCTCCATGGTCACTCCTTCCGGCAACCACTCTGGCTCTCTATAACTTTCTTTGTTCCAATTTGGAACAAACTTCCCTTTAAGCGTCTCCCAAAGTTCGGAACCCGGCAAAACATCCAGAATCAAGAATTGAGCCCTGGATAATTTCGACTTGACTGCAAAAACAATATTCTCTTCAATTGTACCAGCCGTTTCCCCTGGAAGTCCAAAGATAAAAAAACCTTGAGTAGAGATACCAACTTCGTCAGCGATTTCAATCGCTTTTTCAATTACCTCTATAGACTCTCTTTTTTTAATATTTTTCAATATGTTATTATTGGCTGATTCAATGCCATAAGAGAAAAAATAGCATCCACTATCCTTCATGAGTTGGATGATCTCGCGATCAACCTTGTCTGCCCTGATTCCGTTCGGGCATGCCCAGTTCACCTTTATTCCATTCCCTATCAATAAATAACAGAGTTTCTCGATATTATCCCTTCTAAGGGTCAAATTGTCATCTTCAAAATGGATCTCTTTGATCTGGAAATTATTAATCAGGTATTTAATCTCTTCTACAACATTATCAGGCGAGCGAAAGCGTATCTTCCGATCGCATAATTTTGGGCTGGCACAAAAAGTACACTCGTAAGGACATCCGCGGCTGGTAATTATTATCCCAATCGGGAAACCTTTCATGAAAGCACCATGCGGCGCCCTCGGG
>CAJBRY010000155.1 GCA_903958085.1 uncultured Geobacteraceae bacterium | reverse complement strand
GTTGCTGACGGTACCGCTCAATGCAATTCCGTTTGTAGTATAGGACAAAACCATCCCGCCATATTTAAGAACCATATTCGATGCCTGAGCAAAAGCAAAAGGCACACTATTAAAGGTTGTCGGGAATTTAGCTGTTCCATCGCCTAGATAACCGGAGACAATCCCCAGCTCCGCCTCAACCGCCTTTACCGTGTTGGTGGAATCCTGATTTATTGTGATCGATATCGGATTGTTAGAAAGCAGACCGGCTGGAGGATTCGACAGATCTATCGGCAGGATATAGCGCAACGGGCCACCGGTAACATCTGCTACATAAACAATTGGAGTGCTTGTATATGTCAGCGTGTATGTCAAACCACTGAATTTACCATCAACAATATTTACCGGACCGCCGATCTTTTGGCCGGTAGAAGCGTCATATACAGAAACCGTATTAGTTGCTGCGGCAAGGCCAACCGTCTTCCCAGTATTCTTTGGAACAACAACTTTACCTGTTATATCAAGTGCATATCCGTTCTGTTTCTGGCTTACAGCGCCACCGCTGCTGCTACCGGAGCATCCTGCAAGCACAAGCGCAAAACTTGCTGCAAGCATCAGTAACCACAATGATATCTTACTTGTTCTCATAGACACTTCCTCCTTCTCCTGGAATATTTATAGTATAGTTCCGTCTGTTATTACTGTTACTCCACCATTTATCAGAGGAGGGTTGATTGTTATTGTTATTGGCCCCACCGATGTACTGAAAGCTGAAGATATGTTATTTTCATTTAATGCTTTTACCTTATAAGAGTAGCTGCTTCCTAATATAACCGTTGTATCGACATAGCTGTTAGTTGTTACTGTGGTCAGCTTGGCATCGTTGCGGTAGATTTCATACCCTGCAATTGCAACTTCTCCAGTGGAGATTCCCCAAGAAAGAGTTACCGAATTGGCTGAAATGGCTGTTATCTGCAGAGCTGATGGCGATGTCGGAGGTGTTGTATTTATCTCAGTGCTGACTCGGAACGGAGGACTTTCAGGCGAAAAATTGCTATTTGGATCAACGGCTTTAATTGTGTACAGGTATTCAGTTGCAGGCTGGAGGCCTGAATCGGTGTATGTCAAGCTCTGGGTAACACCTACTGAATTACCGTTTCTATAGATGTAGTACCTGAGATCGTTGCTTGTGCTGCTTACTGCTGCCGACCACGAAATAGTTACCGAATTAGCGGTTGACAAAGATGCTGTAAATGCTGGCACTGTTGGGGGTGCGTCTGTTGTTATCGGTGCCTGCAGGACAGTTATTAAAGATGCAATAACTTCAGATACTCCGGGCGTGCCTGATAACGTACTTGCTGCTGCTGACGCAGCGACCGAGTAATCAGTCCTACCAGACCCTGTGTTTGCTGTAACAGCAGAAGAGATCAAATCAGTCAAAGTTGTCGTGTTTGCAGATGGACTTGTCTGAATAATCTTGTCAGCTATTCGCAAAGCAGCAGTATAGTTTACATCCGTTACCGGATCGGCAAGAATATTACTGATTTTATGCATAACGGCTACGGCATCATTTCCTTTTTCAATTGCCAGTTCAATGCCTGAAGCAGGCGATTGCATGACGAGTTGGAGAACTTTCTGATAAGCAGCTTCCGTAAAAGGACTGACGGTTATGCTAACGTTATTGTCGGCATTTACTGTAACAGCACGCAGCAGTTCGTCTTCACCAAAAGGAACAGACAGGCCTGTCGTTTCGCTCAGGTAACTTGCACCGCCCCCACCGACAACTTCAATCATTACAGGACCAGTTTGAAGTGGAATTTCAATTAAATATTTTCCATCTGCTCCTGAAATAACTGTTTGCCCAAGCTGTACGCCCTTTTTGCCGTCTGCTTCAACCAAATATGCAGACACTTTGGCTCCAGCAATAGGACCTTTTGTAGCGACTCCTGGTATTGTTATTGTCTCTGGTGCCTTTTTAGCCGCTGCGTCATCTTTGCCCCCTCCACAACCTGCCAATGCAAAAAGCAACAAAATGCTTAGCAAGAATGTTTTTTTAAAATTTTGTTTTTGATGATTCATCTAGTCCTCCTCTTGAGCAAAGTGGCTTTGGATGTTCATGGCAATGGTTCATGGCATTCCAGACAGGCTTTCGCTGTCGGGCTAGGCTTGGTTTGCCCATCTATACCGTGGCAAGATACGTTTGTGCATAAGGTTCTATAAGCTCCAACATCTTTTGTTTGCAGATAGAGGACATGTTCTGTAACTGGCCCTTTTGTCCATGTAGTTGGATGCTTGCTAATCGGACTGGTCGTATGGCATTTGAGACAGTCTGAGCCTGATCCGGTTACGCCTCTGGCATTTGTACCGTGACAGGGAGTTATTGCGCACGATGCATATCCATTAGTCAGTACATAGCGTCCATGATCTCTGAGTGGAGAAGTTGTCCAGGACAGCGGATGTTCCGAGGCTGGACCGCCGGTGTGACATATATAGCAAGAAGTACGGTTCGGATTAGTTGCCGGTAAATCGGAATGGCAACTGTTGCACGCCGAGGTTATGGTTCCGCCAGCGAGATTAGTGCCATGGCATATAGTTGTTGCACAGCTTGAAGTCCCGGCAGCTTTAACAAACAAACCGTGACTAGGAACGCCCTCCTTTGTATAACCGCCCCACCCTACCGGATGTTTGGAAAACGGCCCGGCAGCATGGCAGGCATAACATGAAGGACCACTGCTTGATACTCCCTTGAAATCAGTGCCATGGCAGACGGTAGTGCCACAGGTTGCTCTGTTTGTCATCACAACGTGGCTACCATGATTTGCAAGTACAGATCCTGGTGCCGTGCCCCAGGATTCGGCGTGATTAAGAAAATAGCCCGCTTTCGAAGTTTCCGGATGGCATGGATAGCAGGATTTACCACTAAGGAAAACACCCTTCAAATCGTTACCATGACATCTTGAAACACTGCATGTAGGATATAAACTGCCGGTGGCCTCTGCTGATACGGCTTTTTGTACCTTCTTGTATGTTTGTGATGAGTTTAGCTTGAGATAAGCGGCATGGGATGAATAATTTACCCATTTATGCCTTGAATAAGTAGCGCCGCTTTTGCCGTGACATGAAGTGCAAGAGACATTGCTGCCACCACCGTTAAGATCCGCTCCGTGGCAAGAAGCAATTGCACATGTTGAAGTTCCATTGGCTTTAACATAGAGAGGATGACGGGCATAAGCATAATTACCCCATGAAGCAAGATGAACTGAGGATGAACCTATGCTTGCAGGATGGCAATTTGTACACGCAAGCTTGGCGATCCCTCCATCTAGATTTGTTCCATGACACGCTATACAGGATTCAATGTCGGCTTTGGCAAATGCTTTGTGACCCACTTCCCAATTTGCCCGATGTCCGCTTGATGTACTAAACACGGCCTTGGAGTTTTTTTCACCACAACCGGTTAGAGAAAAAGTTACTATTGCAAAGAGGATGACCTGTTTAGATAGCTTTATCGATGGCATGATGTACACCCCTGATTATTCTGGCGTCCATGACATTTAGCGCATAATACAGGATTTATTCTGCCGTCAATTCTATGCTGACTGAGGTAGTCACCGCGATGGGGGAGGGTACGTTCGGGTGCATCAGTAAAAAATTTGGCACTCGGCTTGTTACCTTCCTTGCGAGAGTGGCAATCACTGCAGAATGATTCCTGATGGCAGATAACGCAGGCCTGTGCAGATATGCCGGAGTATATGCCATGTTTCTTATAAAAGTCCGTCGCTCTGTGATTCATCGCACCCAAAGAACCGGAATGGCACTCCGTACAAAGAGTTATTCCTTCAAGTGATTCTGGATGTTTACGTATCATGCTGTGAGTGGCGGTGCAGGCGTAAAGAGTGCATATTGCGAAGAGCAGCAATGCTAAAAGGAAGAAAAGTTTACTTCTCATTCTTGCCCCCCCCTTTTACACGTTTTGTATCAAATATGTATGTAGCATTCACCAAACCTCTCACCTCGTTATCAAAATCAGGACTCTGCAGATATTCCATACTAGCGCCTATTTTCAGCTTTTCATTTAGTTCATATCCCGTAGAACCGTTTACGGCAAAGCTGTTTTTTACGCCGTTAATAGCAGCATCATATCCAACATTGGTTACGTCCAAAGCTACGCTGGCATGTCCAACTACTTTGGATACATAGCCCCGATATTCGGTATAGCGGAGGCGCGCAATTCTGCCGTCCATTCGGTGGGCCCCAAAACCTACAGCAAATGATTGAGGAACCGTATAGCTTGCTTTGCCGCCGAAATAATCGGCATTTTTTGCAATTTCATAATTATATGATTTGTAGTCAGTACTAATGGTGAGGTTTTTGATAGGCAAGTAAGATATTGTAACTCCGCCAGCAAATAGTTTCTCATTTGGGTCAATCGGGCGATTTATAAAGCTTAAAGCAGTCGTTGTCATATTGAAGAAATAATCATGGTAGTTAATCTGTGAGACATCAACGGAAAGGCGAATTTTTTCCAGAGGACTGACCGACAAAACATAGGCATGTTCCATCCAGCCCTCAGTGAGGGAGTTATAGGTTGAGCGACCGCTTAGATCTACCTGTTCCATTGGGTGCAGCCAAACATCCAATCCCTCTTCTTCGCGGTAAATACTTTTATTTGCTCTCTCACTTTTGAGGACACTCAAGCCGAGTGTATAATCTTTTTTGTTGGTCTGCGAGATACGAGTACCGTAGAGAACCTTTCCACCTTTAAAATCAGGCTCGGAGATAACAGGTGCTCCAGCAAAAACCGAAGAGCCAAAACCGGCGGCAAAATCGCTCCTAAGGTAGAATCCGTCAACTCTTTCAGTGGCAACCCCTTCCGTTACAAATTGTCGCCCAAGGTTTATAATTGTATTGTTCAGGGCGGCTCTATAACTCAGATAAGCGTACTGCAAATCACCATCCGTAAAATTATTTCCTGACTTGTCTGCCAGATCCGCACGCCCCCATGCACCGAGGTAGAATGAGGCTACTGCACCATGACTTAAATTGTTGGTCAAATCGAGTCGAGCATATTCATAGATAGGCAAAAGCGTCTTCTTGTCGATGGTTGTTCTCATGCGGAAGGTAGTGTCAAGCTCTCCTGACAATGAATACTTCGTTGCCGAATTATCACCAGCCATGAGTGGTGTTGCCAAAAAGGATGATGCCAATGCGAATGCCACTACCCCGGTTAAGCGTGAAAAATTGTGGTAGATGCTCGCAAATTTTCTTTTCTGGTGGTTTATCAAAACATTTCCCCTTTCCAGAAGCAATAAAGCTATTCTTTTGAGGAGACCGCAAGGCGGAAACCAAAGGTAAAATGGTAACTGAAGCCCGGATTGTCTCTAAGGCGGAATGCTACATCTGCGTTTTTGCCGGTATTGAACCATGAACCGCCCCGAAGAACATACTTATCGTTACAGGCTGGTCCCTGTGGATCATTTTTTGGGCTTTCTTTATAATAGTTGTCACGATAACAGTCATTTACCCATTCCCAGACATTACCGCTCATGTCGTGTATCCCCAAACCGTTGGCCTGTTTGGTACCAACTTTGTGGGGTTTCTGATCTGCGTTGTTGTCATACCATGCAACGGCATCTATGACATCTCCACCGGAATATTTTTCCGCTTTGCCTCCGCTACGGGCTGCATATTCCCATTCAGCTTCACTTGGGAGACGGTAACGTTTTCCTGTTTTTTCGTTAAGTTTTTTGATAAACAGTTGAATATCATTCCAACCGACCTGATCTACAGGGCAATCGCTTCCGCATGAACCAAACCTCGATGGATTTGTTCCCATTACATCCCGCCATTGCCCTTGAGTTACTTCAAATTTCCCAATGGCAAAGTCACTGACACATACCTCATGTACGTTTTTATCTTCAACTCTACCCATTTTGAAGCATCCGCCTTTTACTGAAACAAGATCAATATCTGTTCCTGGATCACCTTTTTTTTCCGAAGTAGCGTCTGCATTGGTAATCTGTAGAGCAATGACTGCCGTTATTGCAAATGTGAAGAGAGATTTTAAATGGGAAAAAATACTCATTGTACTAATTCCTCCGTCCAGGCAATGAATAGATATGTTTCTCTTTTCAGTACTATTTCAAGGTCTCTCATATGTAGAGTTCCATACCCCGGTAGTAATGTTGTATCCCCTCAGATATGCATAGCTGGCGCTGGAGCTTGTTGCAAGCGTACCTTTGATATAAATCAGAGGGTAGTTAGCTATCGCTGTATCGCCGGTGGACATATTGATTTTCCGATCGTCGAGATAATCGATAGTATCATAGATCAGGCGTTGCGCAAATACGCGGCCATGGACAAAGGCTGCGGGATCTCTTTTAAGAAGGTTTATGTTATAGCAGGCACCCATAAGTTTTTTTGCATCATCATCACCAAAATTTCGCTTCCAGTTTGTAACGCCACTGCCATTTGCTTCAAAGAAATATGGGTATGCTGCAGCGTTATATTTAATGCCATGTCTGTCGTTCAGCAATTTTATTGCCAGATTAAGTGCATTTTGGAATACCAGCGATTTCTTATCGACAAAAGCGGTCTTGAAATTGACGCTAGTCAGGAATGTCGCCCCATTTGATGTGTGACAGTTTATGCAAACCTGATTAAATGCATTTCCATTTATGGCAAAAGTATGACTTGTCTTGCGATCAGGCTGGCCGGTTGCGTTCAAGTGACAGGTGACACATGGGCCGTTGGTGTCAAAACTGCCAGCAACAAATGCTGCTGTATTGTGGTTATCTCCTATTATTTGAGAAGTTCCAAGCTTGCGGTGCGTGCTATTGACGTTGTTCATCAAATATGATTCACCGTAAGTATGTGTGTCGGACGCCTTGTCAGCCATGACAGTAAAATCGGTAAAACCGGTGGTCATGTACATCATGCCGGCTGCAGCCATGTAGTGTGAATTTTTGAATCCAGAAGTTGAAGCAGATGCACTTGACATAGTACCCATTGCAAGAATAGTTGCCATACTCTCCCGTCCGGAGTGGCAGGCTATGCACTGATTTGAATAACCGACGTCAGGGAATGCTTTTCTATCAAGATTATTGTTGTATGGCGCAACAAAAGGCATCGTCTTGCGAACGCTGTTGATAAAGTCATAGCTTGAATGGCAGGCATCACATGAAAGAACCTCGCGTGAGTCGTCTCCAGGAGTTGCCCATGATTGCGACGGAAAAGGAGTAGTAAATCCACTGTTTAGAAAATTGGTAAAACCTGTTGCTGTATGACAACGGATACAAGCCCTGTTAGCATTGTCTTTAAAATCGCGGTTTGTCCACGCTGGCGAATTAACATTTCCGTGTCCAGACTCATGCCAATCTTTGTTAAGCGGCATAAGTGACGTAACATCGTGTGGATTATGACAATTACGGCATTTATTAGTATTATCTTTAGTCACAAATTCGGCTTCTGTTGCATTCCTGCTATAGTGAAATTCTCTTGAATGACTGTGGCATTTGTAGCATTTCGACTGATCATCAGGATTACGAATAACATCTGAACCTATAATATTGGTAGCGCTGGGGGTTCCACCATGGCACCTATTGCAAGTACCAGGGTGCCCAACCTCTGGTTCATGGCAATCAGCGCACCCTGCGCCATATTGCTTGCCAGATTTTGATGTATTGTGATTTGAGGCTCCCCACTCTTCCGCAATATTTGCATTGACTACAACCGAAGTTCTCGAAGCAGAATGACAGTCAATGCAACCTTGTGATGAAGAATTGAAATATGCCGGAGGCTTGCTCCCTTCAGGAACGCCGGAATTGCCATCTCCACAACCGGTCAACGCAAAGACAAGCAATAATGATAAAATGGAGAAAGTATAATGTAGCAGTTTCATCTAAAAACCTCCTGCGGGAGTTTATCGGAACGTTAATCAGGTCTAAAAGGCAACTGTTAAACAGAGATTAAACAAGTTGGTATTAGCAATATGTGCCGATGTAGTTTCCCACTTGTACTCAAAAACCAGCTTTGCGTCTTGTAAAGCAGCATAAGACAAAGCAGGAATTATTCTATGCCTGGTTTCTGCCCCCGCATCTTCATACTCATAACGCAATGAGGGGATCAGCTCTGATCCAACCAGATAAAGAGCTTCGACCGCATATACGTTCGAGTTTTTCTCAATAAATTTTCCCACGGAGTCTCCGCTGATTACCGTAGCATTATCATCCCGTCCAAAAGCACTCGCAAGTTTTGTGCGGAATTTTTTATAACGGATTTCACTTTCAACACCATAACGGAAGTAATTATTCAACTGTCTGGACGCACCAGGATTGTTGCTGCCGGCATAACCATAACCACCAAGAGTAACTGTCAAATAGTCAAAGACACTTTCCTCAGCATCCATATCTACCGGCGCTTCGCGCCCTTCAAAATCAGCGCCTCCAAATTTATAGTGGAAACTGCCGAAGCCTGAAAGATTCTTCTGATCTTTATGTTTTATCAGACCACTTGCCACCGCCAGCTTTCCTTTAAGGATTGAATTTATTTCCAGCCCGTCACTTGCGGCATTTACATAATATGGAGAATCTCCAACACGGTAACTTGTAGTCGCCATAGGGGAGACCAGAGCAGTTTTGTTAGTTGTTTTCCAAAGGGACATAGTTGGTGTGAATCGTCCAACTTTTACGTTAACCGGGCTACCAAGCAGATGACGTGCCTGCACAAAAGCTTCATTTATATCCGGCAATAGATTGCTCGGAACATTGGCATTGGTTGCAGAACCACCGGTAACATGATTATAACGCCCCTCAGTATACATGTTGTAACTGATCCACGCCCCAAGCTTGTCATTAAAGCTACCACCCGCATCAAGTACAATTGCTCTTGTGGCGAGATCAAACCGGTTCCCTTCAGTATTATCGCGTTTATCATCATAAGACGCATTGAATGTGCCAACCAGAGAAAGCGGGACAAAATCTGGAAGACTTGAAAGCGTCAGATACTCACGCTCATTGAGCCCTTTACTGCCGTCTTTTTTTTCATTCTTTTTTGCAACCGGCTTGGGAGTACCCTTTGTTTCAAGCCAGACATAACTGTTTCTTCTGAAGTTGTCGCCCTGCTCAGTCAGCTCAGGAAAAACGGTATGGCAGGTGAAACATTCCGTTTTGAACTGTCGCGTAAAGGCGGGAATCGCCAACGCGCGCGCGGGGAAAAGAAGTGTGAAGCCGACGGCACAAACCCCCAGCAGAAGGAGCATTCCGGAAGTAATACTCTTCATGTGTGTTTCCTCCAAATGTTTGAAGTACGTTCCTATGATAGTGGCTAAAAGCAGGTTATTTTGCAGCTTCTTCAAGCAGGAACTTCATGAACTCGACGAATTTCTTTACTTCCGGTTTGGTCATGTCTGCGTCAGGCTTGCGAAGCATCTTGGCGCCGTAGGCATCAACTGCAGCACTGTCAAAGACAGCACCAGAAGGAGTCATGCCCGACTGAATGGTGACATAGGTTCTGTCCATACCGTGGCATTTGATACATTTTTTGTTAAACAGTGGGTATATTTCTTTCATTGGAGCAGGGAAACTGGTGATGTCAACTCCCATGTCCGCCCCAGTGCCAACGGTCTTTAATTCTGCCCTGGAGAGGGTAGCAGAACCGACAACCAGTAATGCCAGGCATGCAGTAATAACAAGCTGTTTCATAATATTCTCCTTTCGTACGGTGGTTAGTAATATGAATAAAATTAAAATTTAAACCAGGCGGCCTTGCGGCTTAAATCTTCGGCAATCCGTGAAAGCTCCTCCGCTTCAGTTGATATGTGCCTGCTGTCCTCTTCCGCCGCTCTTGTCAACTCTGCCATTCGTTCAACCCCAGAAGATACCTCAAGAATAACTGTTGACTGTTCGCCTGATGCGGCAGCAATAGATTCCACCATAGCGGCTCCGCTATCAGAAGCGGTCACGATAGATTCCAGCGCAGATTGGGCAGACTGCACTCGCTCAACCCCTCTGTCTACCAACTGACGGCCATTATTCATAGTTCGGATAGAGTTGGCCGTATCAGACTGAATTGACTTTATCATTCCTTCAATTTCTGTTGTAGCTTCAGTAGTTCTGCGAGCCAGATTTCTCACTTCGTTGGCAACTACGGCAAAGCCCATTCCGGTTTCGCCGGCACGCGCCGCTTCAATTGCAGCATTAAGGGCCAGCAGGTTTGTCTGATCTGCAATATCCTTTATTACATCTACAATGCTGCCAATCTGCTGGGAACTGTCGCCCAGTTTCTGGACAACAGCTGCTGTTTCACCAACAGAACGCGCGATTTCATTCATACCGTTAACAACCTCCAAAACGGTCGCTTTACCTTGTGCTGCAATAGAAGATGATTCTTTGGTTACCGCGGCCGCCTGTCCGGCATTCCGGGCCACATCAACAACGGTCATGCTGACCTCTTCCAGCGCCGTAGCAGATTGTGCCGCCTGATTGGTCTGTTCTTGAGCGCCTTCGCGCAGACGGCCTGATGTACCGCTCAAAGTATCGGAACTGGCTTTAAGCTGCCCTATTGCAGTAGCAAGATCTCCAACAATTTCACGAAGGCGAATAGACGCCGTGTTAAAATGTCCCGCCAGCTTGCCGAACTCATCCTTTCGAGCGGTATCCATGTTGCAATTGAAATCACCGTTGCCGAAGCGTTCAGCAAGTTGCGACAGTTCATTAATAGGCTTGGTAATCGAATGTCCCATAATCATACTGAAGGCGACTCCGATTATCAAAACCACCAGGCCGATAATTGACACTCCAATGATGTTTGAACGAAAAACGGTGTTGACTGATTTAACAGCATTTTCCTGTTCCACCCTCGCGGAGGTCATTCCGGCTTCGCCCTCTTTGCGCTGCTCCATTACGAGATTTTTCAGTTTTCCGTTAAGATCGACCAACTGCTTATTGACGGTGATAATTCGCCCGAGTTTATCGAAAACACCGTTGGAGGAGGTCAGAGTGGAGTTTACTTCCCTCAGGAGAGCAGACAGTCCCCCTGAGCCTTCAGCGTTCTTCATTCGTGTTGAAAGAAGCGTTGTTGCTTTGCCAAGCTGCGTAACGGCTCTGTTTTTAGCAGCATCAAGATCTGCCGGTGTGCGCGAATAAAACATATTATTTATTGCATCATTTATGCTGCCGCCATAGCTGATCAGCTCGGCATTCCCCGCCAGGTAATCACTTAGCATGACGGAGTTTTCCAAAGATCGGTCGAATTTCTTACCATCCTCTTTTGTGCCTTCATTTGTTTTAGTGGCATATTCACCAACAGCTCCAGACAGCTTGACTATTTTCTGTACAGTTGCAGCTGCTTCCTGGGACACTTTGGATCTGGCGGCATCATCCGCCCTTCCAAGAGAGGCGCTCCTGGTTTCGACTATTCCTCCAACACCTGTAACAGTTTTGGTCACTTCGGTGATAACTGAGGTGATTTCCTTCCCGACTGGAGTATTCTTTTCCGTACGCATGAAAAGACTTTTTGTGGCAGCCTGCGCAGCGCTATTAAAGCGCGCTACTCCGGCATCAATCTGGCTTTTCTGATCCGCAGCCGCAATCTCATAAATCGCAACTTTGATGTCGTTAATCGAACTGATGACCCCTTGGGTGAGGGTGTTTTTGATACCGCCACGCTTAACGCTGTCATTTGTGGAGGAAAGTTCTCCCACCAGTTTTTTCTGGGTGGTTTTCATAGTGACAGCCATTTTGTCAAGACCAATGTTAAGCCGTTTCAAACGCTCACCAATCTGCTCCCGAGCCGCTTTTCCGGCAGTTTCAGCTTTAATGCGTTCAGTCACGGTCGAAACAATGTCGGTAGATATTTTTTCCAGTTCTTTCAGCTTTTCGTCACTCTCTCCGCCACCTTTCAAAGCTGCGACTTCGGAAGATATCTTTCGAACTTCTTCAAGACTTTTGCTCGATTCATCTCGCAGTTGATTTATCTCGGCATCCGTGGCGGCTGCAGTCACTTTCAGCAGATTTGAAATGTGTTCCTGCAGTGTACGTTGCAAAGCGATGGTCTTCAGTTGATATGGGGTTGATTTTTCGGTAAGCACATGGAGCTTATTTTGGACGAATTTCATTCCAGAGAGGCTGAAGCCGGCAATCACAAGAATTCCTATTGCCATGAGAATCATGTTAGCATTAAGTTTGAAACGAATTGTCATAACTTTTCTCCAGAATCGGCTTAAATTATCTGATCAAAGCCTCTGATAAATCTATTCTTTATTGTTATTTTATACAAACACATTCATTTGACGATGCAAACAATCAAGAAACATATTAAAATATGAATAAATACATTAGAATTCAAGCAGATAGACTTTATACCACAAAACCCCAAAATGTCTATTCATGTAAATAACTAGAAGCAAAATTTCTAAATTAATTGGTTTGAGTGCATTTGATCTTATCTGTGTAGAACAAAAAACTGATCGTGAGGTGAATGTGGAAGAACGAATCAATGAACTAGAGATGCGCTATATGCATCAGGAAGAAACAATTCAGGAGCTTAATGAAATCGTTTGCCGCCAGGAGTTGGCAATTGAAACTCTTAAAAGGGAATGCGCAACATTAAAAGAACAGTTTATGACAATGTCGCCATCCATATTGCGTGACCCGGGGCAGGAAGAACCACCGCCGCATTATTGAAATGGGACAATAAGTCAAGCCGCAGTTTTTTTAGCCTTTGGTGGAGACTTACGAATGCCTTTCTCCGATTGTGCTGTAAAAAGCCGACTGCGGTAGCCGACGTCTTTTGCCAATTTTACTGCAACGCCTATGGTGCGTTCAGCAGCACCTGTTTTTGTGGAAAGAACATTGGGCTTGCTTACTTCAATATCATCAAGCAAGTGAAGCACCGTAACCCATACGCACAATTCCTCAAAACGCTCTTTGTTGAACCATTCAATCCCCTCACTTTCATGATTCAGAATGAACTTTCGGCATGCGGCAAGCCCGAAAAAACGTTTGATTTCAACAAGATCTACAGTAGCAAGACCGCGGTGTTCATCCACCCATTCAAGCAGAGCCTCGAGCAGTTCAATAGCACAAACTTCAAGAGCAGATTTTTCGACCCGAAGAAACGCACGCAATGAATAGTCAAGCCCATGACTAACCGGGTCTAGTCGGGTATCACGGAGAATCAAGAATGCCAGCAGTAATATCTCTGATGACTGATCCGAAAAAACAGAGTTAATACGTTTTTGGAAAAGGCGGGCATCGCTGGTGGTTGGTTTGTGATCTTTCATCACCGTTAAGCGTTTAAATCGTTCGACTATACCGATACTCTCCAGCGCCTTTATTCTGGTCTTTTTTACAGCAGAGCTATTTTTTTCGCCCTCTAAAGTAGGAGTATTTTCCAAATATGCCGTACGCAAAAAACGAACTATCGACTCCTGAAACTGTTTGTTTTTCAAAATGCCGGTTTTTTCAGGTCCGGCTCCGCAAAACAGTTTGAAAATGTGGCTGAAATCCGCATTCAGTTCTGCATAAAGCATCTGTTTTCTGTTCTCATCCAGCGAAGAAACTCCTGAACCATTAAGATGTTTGTATAGCTTAAGCCATGAAGCGTCCTTGTCATCACGGATTTCTCTGAAATCCATAAAAATGTGAAACTGATATTCACCAAGCTCAATATACAATCCCTTTTCACGCAACTCGCGGGCGGTTCGGAGGTATTCCAGCCCCTCCGTCTGATCCCTGAACGCAATAAAGCAGAGATCTTCATCCGGCACTACAAGAGCCTCTGCAAGAGTCGTACGACCGAAGCGCTCCTCTTCTCCCTCTTTGGCAATCAGGAAAGAAACAGAATCCCTTATCCAGCCGGATGTTGTGGCATGACAGTTGTGGTAAAGGACAAGAGCGCGATGCTCACCTACCCGGTTTGAGTAGGCAAATACATTTTCATCCACGCTTTCACCGGCATAAAAATCATAAAGAACAAAATTTTCTGATCCGGAAAACAGCCAACGGCGGCGCATCAGCGGAAAAATCCACATTTCATGGCCGCGTAGCAACCCCTCGTCTACCTGTTCATCCCAATAGGCCCTCTTGTACTCCATTCCGTATTTTTCGTGAAATCCCTCTATCTGGCCGTGACCAAACATTGGCAACCCGGGCATGGTAACCAGTAATACGCAGGCGCCAAAATATTTGCCTTGCGAACCAAATTGGGCGACCGCAGTTTTTTCGTCAGGGTTGTTCATAAAATTGACGAACCGCTTGAGTATTTCGTGATTGAACTCAAGAACATTCTTGATAGTCGTTCTATATTTTGCGTTTTCTTCCTTCTTCAGCATGTTCATGAAGGCGCTGTTGTAAACCCGGTGCATCCCCAGTGTTCTTACGAAATACCCCTCCATCATCCAGAAGGCTTCAGCCAGCAGGAGTGTTCCCGGCGCCTCAACAGCGACTCGATCAACCACTTCGCGCCAGAATTCGACCGGAAACACCTCGTTGAACTCATCTTTACTCATGCCATGCTCGGCACGCGACGGAACCCCACCTCCTAAACCGCGCAGCGGGAACCAAAGACGCTGATAATGTTTTTTAGCCAGCGTCATGGCGGCATCAAAACGAATTATCGGAAAATTACGGGCGACATGCAGTATTGTCTGAATGACAGACTCACGCAGTTCAGGGATCAGGTAGTTGAGCTGGGCAGTATCGTTCCACGGAATACTGGTCCCGTCGTTTCCGTGGTAGATGTAGCGGGTGGCCCCGCTGTTACGATCATAATGTTTGAAGACCACTGCGGCATCGCTCTTGTTCCAGTAACCGTCTTCGACCTGAATACAGATATTGCTGTCGTGAGAGAGGTCCTCTCCGGTAAAACGATAGGTCGGGAATGGCGGGTAGGAGGTCTGAACAAACCAATCAGGGTGCTGAACGACCCAACGAGAGTAAATTCCGGTGTGATTCGGCACCATATCGCTTGCGAGTCTAATACCACGGCGTCCGGCACGTTCCCTTAAGTTTGCAAGCGCTTCCCATCCACCAAGGTCTGCCGCCACTTCATAATCAAAAAGCGAGTAGGCAGACGCTATCGCCTCGGGATTGCCGCATATCTGCTTTATACGCTGCGAAGCCGGGGATCTCTCCCAAAGACCGATAAGCCATAAACCTGTAAAACCTCGTTCAGAAAGACGGTCAAGCTCAGTATCAGGAATCTGGTCAAGCCGGGTTATGGAATAACCACTGGAACGGCTGAGTTGGTCAAGCCATACGTAAACCATCTTGGCGATAAGCACAACATGAGACATCCAGCTGGCATCGGGTGAAAACTGTTCATACTCGGGATAATCAAATCCCTGGAAAACGCCGCCTCCACCAGTCGAAAATCCTGGTGAAGAGTTCGCGCCACGCCTGAATTCCAAAACAGGAGCAGGGCCTGGATCGCCTCCGCCTCCACCGCGCTGCATCTGTTCCTCATGTAGAATATCTAAAGCTGTCTCAACCTCCACCAGCAGTTCCGGAGGTAAAAGCCCCTGCCACTGTTCTCGAAGATAGGCAACCTGACCTGCCAGAGAGTCTGGTGAAGCGGTAATAGCAGCCATGAGCGCCTCAATCAGAGTGCACCCCTTGTTGGCAAGAATCGGCCCATCTTTCAGAGATCTGTCAAAAGCCTGAATGATACTTTCATACTGCGACGATGCTGCTAAAGCACGATCATCAACAAGCTCCCTAAAGCTTTCTATTGCAGGGTTGACTGCTGCCAGACGGAGCAGCAGCATTTCTCGAAAAAGTTGATGAGTACGGGGCGAATTGCCGATACACTCAGCTAACCAGCGAGCAGTCTCTGATCGTCCTTCAAGAATCGGGGTAGGAGGGAACAGTTCAACAAAACGCTGCGCCGTATTTCGTACAACTTCGCCAGATGGCTCAAAACCGCCAGTCTTTGCTGCATTTATTAGCAGTGACGTTGCAGCAGCCTGGGCAACCCCGTCAATCAGAAAGCGGAGAGCTTTCTGAAGAGAAGCATACAGATTAAGCTCTCCGGCATGAACAACAGCTGACCCTGGAGGCCTTACGCTGTTAAGCTTGAAAGCAAGTTGCCGGAAAAACTGAATCCGGGGAATGCCGCGTTCTTTGATGCCGTTTGATAACGTTCCCAGGTCAAGGGTACGCCAGTGATGGAAAGAAATCTGTATATCGTAGGGGAAATAGGACTCTGTGCCGCTCGGAGTTTTCATGATGTTTCCAGTCGCGGAATGCCGGGATGTCTGATGTCGGTAAAGTAGTATTTACTGTTTCTTAACAGCTTTTTTATTCCCTGCAGAAGATGTCTTGGTTGACTTGGTTGCCTTCTTTGATTTTGTCTTTTTAGAAGATTTTTTACCTTTGCTACCTTTGGATTTTTTACCTTTTGTTATTTTTCTGGGCTCCGGGTTAAATTCATCACGAATATTATTAAGCATCACAACCGTTTCTTCCATGGTTGAATCAGCTTTTTTTGCAGCCTCAAGAGCTTCTTTTGCCTCCTTAAGCCGGCCCGTCTTCATATACAGTCGGCCCAGCGCATTCAAAGCTCTCGCATTATCAGGCTTCAGCGCTATCGACTTTTTGTATGTGCTGATAGCATTATCGTAATCTTTTTTAAAATCATAGATAAGTCCAAGCTTGTAATGATTTACCGGGTCTTCCGGATTCAAATCAACCGCTTCTTTCAGCAATACAGTAATTTCATCATACTGCTTGCTTTTCACATAGATCGATATAAGAGAGGTACGTGCTTCGTTGTCCTCCTTATGATAGGCAAGGGCTTTTTTGTAATGTGCAATAGCTTTCTCGCTGTCCCCCTTCTGGGCATACAAAGCGGCTATTTCACGATTGGCATCGCCATCATTCGGGCTGTAGGTAAGCACTGAATTGTACGATGATATTGCCAGACCGGCCTCTTTGCTTTTTACAAATATCCGGGCAAGCTTAAGGTGAATATCCGGGCTTACGGGACGTAGTTTTAGATATTCAGAATACTGCTCAACTGCATCCTGAAACTGACCGCGAGAAAAACGAATATCTCCCAAACGCATGCGGGCTTCGGCGTTAGATGCATCAACAACGATTGCCTGTTTGTATGCAACCACAGCCTCATCTATCTTAAACTTTTTTTCGTAAAGTATACCCAGATACAGGTATACATCGCTATTACCGCTGTTTCGATGAACCGCCTCACGATATGCCGCTATTGCCTCTGCATCTCTTCCCGCAGCGCGATGGATGTGGCCAAGCTTCTCATAAGGAGTCGTATTATCGGGGTTCTCCTTTATTGAATTTTTCAGGCTTTCAAGTTCCTTGTCAACATCAGTTCCGTTTGACTGGGCAGACAGCTTCTGAATTGTTTGATCGGCTGATTCTTTCCCACCTAGAGCCGTATGGTATTCCGCCAACTTTGTCTCACCTTTTTTTTCATAAATGCCGGCAAGCAAAAGGTGGATTTCTCGGCTTTTAGGAATGGCAGCTTCCCCCCGCTTCAGTTGTTCAAGCGCCTGGTCAACTTCATTTCTTTGCAGATGTATCAATGCAATACCGATATAACCTTTTTCTGAAGACGGATCCGCGGTAATTGCCTTCCGATATTCTGCCACCGCTTTGTCGGGCTGGCTTGAAGCCATGTAAATTTCAGCAAGACCCACGAAAATTGAAGCATCCGTAGTTAATTTTTTGCCAGCTTCGTTATAATGATAGGTTGCCAGCGCATATACTTTCTGCTCCGCTAGAATCCGTGCCATAGCCTTATGGTAAGCCGGGTTTGAAATTGGTGAAAGACCGCGCGCCAAAGCGACTGACGCTTCATCATTCATCCCTTTCCGTGCATACAGCAGTCCCAGATTTCCACTGGCTCTTGCAAAAGTAGGGACCTGCTGCAAGGTTCTGCGATACTCTTCAATAGCAC
>CAJBRY010000154.1 GCA_903958085.1 uncultured Geobacteraceae bacterium | reverse complement strand
TTGTGACAATTGCTACTTCAGAACAGTCCCCTATACAGCTGTCAGTTATAATCCCGGCTTATAATGAGGCGTATCGTCTCCCTAGCTATTTGACGACTGTCGCTGGGTATATGTATGCCATGTATGGTGCTGAAGCTGAGATCATAGTGGTGGATGACGGCAGTCATGATGCCACAGCTGACGAGGCTGTTAAAGCAGACAACGGGTCCGGCCTGGTCAGAATAATTAAGCTTGAGCATAACATGGGCAAAGGGTGTGCGGTAAAAATCGGTATGTTGGCAGCTAAAGGTCGCTTGCGCCTTTTTGTTGATGCCGATGGTGCTACTCCGATTGCTGAGTATCAGAAGCTTTATCTGCTATCGACAGTGGTGCGGATATTGCTCTGGCATCGCGTGCAGTCAGAGATGATTCAAGAGTGGTGGATTCAAAATTATCTCGCAAAATTATTGGTACCTGTTTCAATATGCTGGTTCGTACACTGATGGTTCCAGGGATTCGCGATACGCAATGCGGTTTCAAGCTTTTCAGGGATGATGTTGCCGAGAGACTGTTCGGCCTCCAGCGTATTCCAGGCTTTGGCTTTGATCCGGAGGTGTTATTTCTGGCCTACAAGCTGAAGCATCGAATCGATGAAATCCCTGTAAACTGGAAAGACGTTCCCGGCAGCAAAGTTAATGTGCTTGATGATTCAATGCGGATGTTTTTTGATTTGCTGAGAATCAGGTGGTATTGGAAAATCGGTGCTTACAGGCCATTAAGGCCAAGAAAAGAAAACGGATGAGTCAATGAAACAATTTTCAATTGTCATACCGGTATATTACAATGAATTTAACCTTCCAGAGACGGTTCCTGCTTTGTTGCATTTGCAAGACTTGCTACCTGATTATTCACTTGAACTGATCTTTGTCGATGATGCTTCCGGCGACGGTTCTCTTGGCGTTTTACGTAAATTTGCGGCTCAGTTTCCTGAGCAAATCAGGGTGGTGAAGCTTACACGCAATTTTGGGTCCATGGCGGCAATTTTGGCGGGAATGAGTGTAGCCAGGGGAGCATGTGTCGGTATGATAACGGCGGATATGCAGGATCCTCCCGAACTGTTTTTAGAAATGCTTAAACATTGGGAAGAGGGTTTTAAGGCAGTTCTGGCAGTGCGCCAGGATAGAGAGGAGTCTCTGGGACAAAAACTCTATGCCTGGATATATTACCGTCTTCTTGATCGTTTTGCTTTGCCGGGATATCCGCAGGGAGGTTTTGATTTTTTTCTTGTTGATCGCCAGGTCGCTAATGAAGTGGTTCGTATTAATGAAAAAAATACCAACCTTATGTCGCTCATCTATTGGATGGGATTTGAGCACAAGTCAATTCCATATATTCGGAGGGAAAGAAAACATGGAGTATCACGCTGGACACTTTCTAAGAAAATAAAACTATTTATTGATTCCTTTGTTGCGTTTTCATATGTGCCGATCCGTTTTTTATCTGCTATGGGTGTTTTAATTGCTTCAGGATCATTTGTGTATGGAGCGGTTATTTTTGCCGCCTGGCTTAAGGGTGGCATTGAGGTGAAGGGATATACACCTATTATGGTGCTTCTAACTCTTACCGCTGGCATTCAGATGACCATGCTTGGCATTCTGGGTGAATATCTCTGGCGTGCTCTTGATGAAACCCGCCGTCGTCCTCAGTTTATTATTGATAGAATCTATTAAGGAGAATAACTCTGCCATGACATATTTTGCACATCCCGACTCTCGTATTGAGTCGCCAAATATTGGCAAGGGAAGCAGAATATGGGCTTTTGCCCACGTTCTGCCAAAGGCAGTTATCGGAGAAAATTGCAATATATGCGATCACACTTTTATTGAAAACGATGTAATTATAGGAAACCGGGTCACAGTCAAATGCGGAGTGCAACTGTGGGATGGCCTAACGGTTGAAGATGATGTATTTATCGGGCCGAACGCGACCTTTACCAATGACCCTTTTCCTCGAAGCGGCCAACAGCCGTTGGAGTTCACACGTACACTTATCCGCAAGGGGGCTTCTATCGGTGCGAATGCGACTATTCTTCCAGGAATTGTGATTGGAAGCGGCGCTATGATCGGGGCCGGAGCCGTTGTTACAGGGAACGTGCCTCCGAATGCTATCGTTGTTGGCAATCCAGCGAGGATTAGCGGATATACTTCCGAGGGGCGACCGGTTGTGCCAGAGGGGCATACTGAAGTATCTACATCTGTCATTGATGGCACTAATCTTAATGCAGCACGACTTATAGAGCTCCCGGTGGTAGATGACCTGCGTGGTACATTGTCTTTTGGCGAATATGGCTGCCACCTGCCCTTTTTACCGCAGCGCTACTTCATCGTATATGACGTTCCCAGTAAGGACATACGCGGAGAACATGCCCACAAAAAGCTTGAGCAATTTCTGGTCTGCATCAGGGGTAGCTGTTCTGTATTTGTTGATAATGGTGCAGATAGAAGTGAGGTACGACTTGAAGCCCCTTCAACAGGCCTGTATCTGCCAGCCATGACGTGGGCAACGCAGTTCCGGTATAGTGCGGATGCTATTCTGCTGGTGTTGGCATCCGATGCTTATGACCCTGACGATTATATCAGGGACTATGATCAGTTTAGAAAAATGGTGGCTTGCTCATGATCCAAACTTCAAATATTGAAAATGCTGAAGCTCTGCACCTTTGCGGAAAAATTGAAAAGAAAGAATCTGTAGCGATAGCATTGTTTCTTCTAGCATTATTTTTGTTCCGAATTTACAACTTACAGATATACGACGTGATCTCTGCTGACGGGACATCATACGGTCCAATAGGCCGTGCTTTTTTTCAGACCGGATCATTCCGAGCATTCGGTACTATTTCCGGGCCAGTCTATTCATTCCTGGTTGGGCTTTTAGATCTTGTACTGCATGATCTTGAACGCTCGTTGCGTCTGGTTTCAGTTGTTTTGAGCACCGCTACGGTCGGGATTGTATATTTCTTTGCACGGTCTCTGTTCGGTATTAAAGGTGGAGTCTCCGCTGCGCTAATCTGCACTTCACTGCCTTTTCTTCACGGCATGTCAGGTTTCGATATTATTGAACCTACCTTCGGATTTTTCCTGGTTTCATCTGCGTTTGTTATCTGGATTGCTTATCTGCATAAAAGCGTTGGATTTTCATTAGTAGCTGGTCTGTTGGTAGGGGTCTCATACTTAAGTCGATCAGAGGGGTTTATCACCTGGTTTGCTATTTCAACACTCTTAATATCTATGGCGATCAAAACAGCCCGGTCTGATGGACTCAAGCTGCTTTCGCGTGTAGTTATCCCCTTTTGTCTAGGGTTTCTAGTGTTATTCATGCCTTACCTGGTCTATTTACATGCAGAAACAGGCATTTGGCAATTAAGCGGAAAAAACGGTCTCAATGCTCAGGTTATCAGAGAATATCTTGGCAAGTCGGGGCCTGACCAGAAATTAAGACTTGATGACAAGGGTGGCTTTGATAATGGTAAAAACGAAAGTCTCTCACGTCTCATCAAAGAAGAACCTGGGTTGATGAAACAAAATTTCATAAACAATTTAAAACAGTTTCCGATAGCCGTCGCAGGTGCTATGACCTGGTATCTGCTTGCAGCGGTTATAGCGGCTATTGCATTTGCTCCATGGAGTGGCCAGTATTTGATTGCACGTGCGATACTGATCGGTGTTTGTTCTCCAATGGTTATTTACCTGCTGTTCTTTGTACAGCCACGAGGGTTGTATCCTTATATCGCCTTTCTTTGCATTTGGGCTGGCGGTGGAATATCTCTGCTGGATAAAGTTGTTCCTACACTATTAAGACGATTCCATGTTTCTCTGCTTTTAATTGCGATAATTTTTATCTGCTTCGTTTACGCTGACTTTCCCAGGCAAAAGCCACCATATCAATACGAGCAGGACGGCGCACGGCGTGACGATAAGCATATCGGGCAACGCCTGAAAACAATACTCCCTGTTGACGCTATTATCATGACCCGTTCAGGGAGAATTGGCTTTTATTCGGGGCGGCAGTATCTGCTGCCTCCTCAGGCATCGTATGCGGAAATTATGAATTATGCCTTTATAAACAAAGTTACACATCTGATTGTAACGCCGCAGATAATAGGAATGCGACCGCAGTTGAGGCCGCTTTTTGCTCCGCTTGAGACCCCATTTGCTCCCTTTGTTGCTCCACCAGAGGTTCGATTGATTTATACAGGAATGGAAACTGGTGGACTGCCTTACCTTGTTTACCAGCTTTTGCCACCTGCTTGATCCTATAAATGAAGGGTGCAACTACATTCTGAAGGGCTAGAGTTTGTTCGTAAAAAACAGGGAAATAATCTTTAAGGCTGGAATAGTTTTTTTTCTCATCATATTGATCATTGCTATCTACTTGCAGGTTGGAAATTACGGTTTCATTCTTTACGATGACGAAGATTATATCCTTTTGCATTCACGTCTTCGTTTAGGTTTCACTTTTGAAAATATTCAATGGTTTTTGACCTCCTCATACGCTTCAAACTGGCACCCAATCACCTGGTTTTCACATATTCTGGATGTAAAACTTTTCGGATTAAATGCAATGGGGCATCACTATGTAAGCGTTGCAATCCATGGAACAAATTCTATTCTGATATTTTTGTTTCTTCATCGCTTTACAGGTTCCGCCTGGCGAAGTGCCACAGTTGCTGCACTCTTTGCCGTTCATCCGCTCAACGTGGAATCAGTTGCCTGGGTTTCAGAGCGAAAAAATGTTCTGAGCACTATGTTCTGGATACTTACGCTATATTTCTATGCAATGTTTACTGTCCATAAGAACAAAAAACTGTATTTCATGACTGTTTTAGTTTTCATCCTTGGCCTCATGTCGAAACAGATGCTTGTGTCGATACCGATAATTTTACTGCTCCTGGATTTTTGGCCATTGCGTCGAATGTCTTTGGATAGTAACGTTACGCTCTCTGGTAGTCCCAATACGCCTGTATTGAAGCCACTGCTGTTGGAAAAAGTTCCTTTTTTGCTCTTGGCAGTGTTTGCCTCGATAATTGCTTTTATATCCCAACAAAATGCAATCAATTCACTCCATGGTTATTCACTGTATAGGAGGCTTGCTAATGCATTCACTTCATATATCCAGTATATTCGCAAAATTTGCTGGCCCGATGATTTGGCTGTTTTTTATCCCTTTCCTGAATCGATACATCTCTGGGCGACTATAGCTTCGGTTGTTATATTGATTGCCATAACAAATGCGGCGTGGAGATTGAGGGTGCGGTATCCTGCTCTGCTTGTAGGTTGGTTCTGGTATCTGATAACTCTCTTACCGGTAATTGGAATCGTAAAAATAGGTTTTCAAGCGATGGCAGATCGTTATGCCTACATCCCGGCAATAGGAATTTTCATTATGACGGTCTGGACTATTGCTGACATTACCCGAAATCTGCCACGCAGAAAGCTTATCCTAAGCTGTTTTGCCGTTGCATGTATAATGACATTTTCCGTTACAGCGTGGTGGCAAACATCATATTGGAAAAGCACTCGAATTCTATTTACTCACGCTCTTACTGTTACAAAAGTCAATTATGTTGCAGTGAGTGCTATTGGTAGAGCACTTGAAAATGAGGGGAAACTAGATGAGGCGCTGAGAATATTTGATGAAGCAATTAAGTTGGCGCCTCCATCGGATAACTGGGCACTAATCCATCAAGGCATTATGCTTATGAACGGGGGAATGCTTGATGCTGCTGCAGGCAAATTCAAGGAATCGATCTTTCGAAATTCCGCAACAGCTCCTGGGTACATAAATTTAGGCATGGTACTGGCTCTTCAGGGGCGTCTAGAAGAAGCCGTTTCATATTTTAAAATTGCTTTGAATATTGAACCTCGCTCTGCAGCCGCCAATTATAATCTGGCTCTCATATTGAAGAAGCTCGGAAAAAATGATGAAGCGATCAGCCATTATTTATTAACGCTTGCCACCGACCCTACAGATCATGAATGCCATTACAACCTGGGAATTGTTCTGGAAAAACAGGGGCGGTATGAAGAAGCAATAAGGCACTACAGTGAGGCATTGCTCCTAAAACCGGAATTTCAATACGCCAGAAACAGTTTGAATGCCGTTTTGCAGAAACAGAAAAATACTCTTCGACCTTAATGAAATATCTGGAAACTTTTCCGAGTGATAGATACTTTATAAAACGGGTTTTTTATTGACACGCATACCTATCGGGGTTCAATATCTCCTCCCATCGCAAAGGCAGAATTCATCTTCTTCATAAAGAACTATTTCAAGGAGCTCTTTGTATGTTTTACGCTCGGCAGGGTATGTTTGACCCTGCACTTGTGGCTCTGGCAGCTACGCTTGCAATCGGTTTTTCCGGAATCCCCGGCCTTTTTCTGCGAAAACCGGGTTTAGGGCAGAAGTCATCAGTGGTTATTACCATTTTTGCCTCTTTGGCGGGCCTTGCTGCCTCTCTCCAATTACTCTTCAACAAAACTACAACCACCTATCTGATTCACTGGAATTTGCCGTTTGGTTCTTGCGAGCTTGCCATTGATTCCATTTCAGCTTTTTTTCTTATGCCTGTCTTTCTGGTTGTCGGCGCTGGCTCTCTGTTTTCTCTCGGTTACTGGCCAGCGGTTAAAAACCAGGAAACTGAGCCCGTATTAACCTTTTTCTACGGCCTGTTGGCATCATCAATGGGGCTATTACTTATGGCCCGCAATGGCGTGTTTTTCATCATAGCCTGGGAGATCATGGCACTTTCCGCTTATTTCCTGCTGGTAACGGAACATGAACAAAAGGATGTACGGCGCGCCGGGATTGTATATCTGATAGCAACCCATACAGGTACGGCGGCTCTTTTAGTCTGTTTTTCACTATTGGCAGCTCAAACCGGGTCGTTCATCTTGCCGGCAGCAGGAGTACTTTCTGCAATGTCTCCATTTGCGGGAGTGATCGCATTAATGGCTTTTATCGGATTTGGAGCGAAGGCAGGCATAATGCCACTTCATATCTGGCTTCCATCCGCTCATGCCAATGCTCCAAGCCACGTCTCAGCGGTGATGTCCGGGGTCATGCTGAAGATGGGGGTCTACGGCATATTTCGTACGCTGACATTTTTTAATGATCCACCACTGCTTTGGGGTGGAATTCTGGCAATAGCAGGGATAGCATCCGCCATTCTTGGTATAGCGTTTGCGGTGGCGCAACGTGACATGAAGCGTTTGTTGGCCTGTAGCAGCATTGAAAACATCGGAATTATAACCACAGGTCTCGGCGTTGCGATGCTGGGCGTGTCAAGTCACAACACTACCCTGGTCTATCTTGGAATGGCAGGGGCTCTGCTCCATATTCTCAATCACAGTTTTTTTAAACCGCTGCTGTTTTTGGGCTCTGGAATTGTGATACACGCGACAGGAACTCGTGAAATGGACCAAATGGGTGGCCTTGGAAAAGTTATGCCGCGTGCGGCATTGCTCTTTCTTGTTGGATCTGTAGCTATTTGCGGGATTCCGCCATTAAATGGTTTTGTCAGTGAATTTCTGCTCTACATCGGATTTTTTTCTCAACTTAAGGCCAGCAGTCTCACATATCTTGTGCTGCTTGCCCCGATGCTGGCGCTTGTTGGTGGTTTGGCCACGATCGCCTTTATAAAACTGTACAGCTCCATTTTTCTGGGTACTCCTCGCAATTCAAATGCGACTGCTCCGCATGAGGCCGTATTTACGATGTTGGCTCCACCGGCATTGTTAGCAGTGCTCTGCCTGATGGTCGGCATTGCTCCTCAGTTTGCATTACGCCTTGTTTTTCCAGCTATCGAGGCATTCTATCCGCAGTTGGCAACTGCAGATTTATCTGCCGAGTATGGAGCAATACTGGGGGAAATGTCACTAGCCGGCCTCCTGTTGCTGGCTACTGTAATTCTGGTGACTCTGCTTTGGAGGTGGCGCATGAGTTTGTCAAATATATCGTCCGCCACTACCTGGGGTTGCGGTTATCAGCGCGGAACGAATAGAATGCAGTACACCGGGACGTCGTTTTCCGAACTTGCGGTTTCAGTCTTCAACGGGATCATGCACCAACGGGTTGAGCGTCCGACAATAAGGGGTCTTTTTCCTTCCTCAACGTATTGCAGCGATATTCCGACTGAAACGCTGTTGGAAAGGGTTATTGTGCCAGTCTTTTCTCTGGTAGGCAAACTGTTCGGGTTTCTGCATCGTTTGCAGCATGGACTTATGCACATTTACATGCTCTATATTTTTGCCACTCTGTTTATTCTGATGCTTTGGGCACATTGACCCCAACTTTTGGAGTTGCCATGATGAACAGCATTATCCATATTTTTCTGGCTCTCGTTTTGCCGCCGTTGCTTCTTGGTGTGATAGGAAAAACGAAAGCGTGTTTTGCTGGGAGGGTAGGCGCTCCTTTTCTCCAACCTTATTACGATATTCTGCGACTTCTGCACAAAGGGACTGTTTTCAGCACGACCACTACCTGGATTTTTCGAGCAGGCCCGATTGTTACACTCGCAACCACTGCAGTTGCTGCCATGTTGATCCCATTTGGTTCTCACCCTTCTCCAATATCATTTAATGGTGACATGATCCTTTATGCATATCTTTTTGCACTGGGACGTTTTTTTACGATGGCTGCTGCTCTTGATACCGGTTCAAGTTTCGAAGGGATGGGATCAGCAAGAGAAGCAACTTTTTCCTGTCTCGCTGAACCTACCCTCTTTTTTTCTCTTATAACACTGTCAAAATTATCAGGTTCATATTCCCTCTCCGGTATGCTAGGCAGCATCACCGCTTCAGTCTGGATGAATTCAGGCGCTGCACTTTTGCTCCTTACCGGCGGAATGTTTATTGTTCTTCTGTCCGAAAATTGCCGCATTCCTTTTGATGACCCCAACACCCATCTGGAGTTAACAATGATTCATGAAGTCATGGTGTTGGATCATAGCGGACCGGCTTTTGCGATAATACAGTATGCAGCGGCTCTTAAACTTTATGTGCTTGGAGCTTTTTTTATAAGGGTTCTGCTCCCGATAGCTAGCGGCAGCCAGTTTATTGATTGGGGATTGTTTGTCGTTTCAATGCTGCTTCTGGCACTCATTATCGGTGTAGTTGAGTCCTGCATGGCACGACTACGCCTCGTCCGGGTTCCACAACTGCTAGTTGCAGCAGCAATATTGTCGGCATTCTCTACACTACTTGTCATCAGGTGAAACAATGATAACTCTGGCCGATCAATTACTTGTTCTGGTTCTGCTAATAAACTTTATATCTCTCGGCACCAGTCGTCTGATTTTTTCCATTCGTGCTGTTGCTGCTCAAGGAGTGATTCTGGGGATTCTGCCTGGATTGATTCACCCTTTTTCCTGGCATCTGGTTGGAATTACGATCGTTATAATTGCAGTAAAGGGTTTTGTTATTCCCCTTATGCTCGGAAGGGCCGTTCGTTCAGCAGAGATCAAACGGGAGGTTGAACCGTTTTTGGGGTTTGTTTCGACGTTGCTTCTGGGAGCTGTCTTTACCGCTCTATCATTCGGATTTGCCGGCAGGTTGCCGATGCTTCCAGAACATCAAAATTATATGTTTGTGCCGGCGTCGATTGCAACGTTGATGTCCGGTTTTTTGATTCTGACTACCCGACGCAAAGCCATATCTCAGGTGATCGGTTATCTTGTCCTTGAAAACGGTATCTTCATTTTCGGTCTGCTTCTGGCGCAGGCGATGCCAATCATGGTTGAAGCCGGAGCACTTCTGGATCTGCTGGTCGGAACATTTGTAATGGGAATAGTTATCAACCAGATCAGCCGTGAGTTTTCATCGTTGGACACTTCGCTTCTGACCTCCCTGAAAGAGGAGTAGTAAATGTTTGCTGCCCTGATCATTCTTCCGCTTATCGGAGCCGCCGTTGCCTGGCTTATTCCATACGACAGGCTCCGTCCCAAGGTATTAGCGCTTTTTGCATTTGCTCATCTGGCGCTTACAATAAATATGGTCCTATCCACTCCACCGGAGTCTCCTGGTGGCTGGTTTCACCTGGATGCTCTCGGTAAAATCGTTCTTTTAAGTACCAGTGTCCTCTTTCTTACCTGTGCCATTTATTCAA
>CAJBRY010000153.1 GCA_903958085.1 uncultured Geobacteraceae bacterium | reverse complement strand
AGGTTGGTTAATCTAGTCAGAGCTTCGACAATAGTACGTATTTCAACTGCATTTGTTGCAATCTGCGCCTCCACTCCGTTAAGAGCTTCAACAGCCTGTTTTGCAAGGTTTATATGTTGCGACGCTTCCATTTTCAGTAGCCTTGTACGCTCATTATCTTCGACAACGCTCTTGAGATAGAGCCTATTACCTTTGGCCTGCTCCTGAGCCGAAGAATTGATACGGTGTGCAAGTTCGCGCATATGTTCAAGATTTTTTATGATCACACTGCTTCCTTGTTGCTGATGCTCGGTCGCAATAGTTACCTGCTGTACCCGCTCGAGATTTTTTTCCGCTTCTTCAGTAATTCGCTGAATATTGGCCGCCTGTTCTGTGGTTTCGGTTGCGATGCTGGAAACCATCTTATAAGCATCTTCGGCACTTTTTTGAATTGTAACAAGTGCTTCGTTGGCTAATCCTGAGATCTTTACCCCCTCCTTAACTTTGTCCTTTCCCTGTGTAACAGAGCGTTGAACAGATGAGGTTTCTTTTTGAATATTACGCACCAGTTCCTCAATTTCTTTTGTCGAAGTTGAGGTGCGACGGGCAAGAGAACGTACCTCTTCCGCAACAACAGCAAATGAGCGGCCACGGGATCCGGCCTGAGCTGCTATAATGGAAGCGTTAAGCGACAACAGGTTTGTCTGCTCAACTACCTCCTGAATTACGCTCAAAAACTCACCTACACGTGCAGAGTGCCTGGAAAGGCGATTTATCGAGTCAAAAGATTCATCGTAACTTTTTGCAATTTCCTGCATAGCCTTCATAGTCGCGGCCATACTGTACAACCCCTGCTTTGCCTCTGTCCTCACGCTTTCGGAGGCAGCAGCGCTACGCTCGGAGTTGTCACGTACTGTGCTTTGTGAAGCACTGATTGTGTTGATTGAAAAAACCGTCTCTTCTGTGGAGATCGACAATGCGTGAATATTTTCGGCGGTTTCTCTGGTTGCTCTTGCCATCTCCTCAATAGAGCTGGACGTTTCAATCACAAAATTCGAATATTGATTGATATTTTCAGCAATTGCATCAGTAGTGGCACTCATCTGAGTTGAAATCGAAGCTCTTTCCTCAGTACGGCCAGAAAGTTCATCTATTTCAAGAATAACCTTTGAAAAAGCGGTATGTAGAAGTTCCATAGCGCTCACAGCATCCCGCACTCTGGCAGTTTCTTTTTCATCTCCGGTTGACCAGTTGTGCATTGTCAGCTTTAGATTTTTCTGTGCGGCAAAGATTTGCTCCATTAAATCCCTGCGATCTTTCGTTCCTGCCTCAAATGCTTTAACCAAAATATCTTGAACGGAGTATACAGCCTCAATATCATCGACTTGGTCATGAAGGGGTGGAAACTGAGAATCGGAGGCAAGACGAGATAATGCTAAAAGTTGCTCTGAACGGATTCCGGAGATAAGTCGGTTGACAATAGCTGCACTTAGCAATGAGCAAAAAAATGCTGTAGCAAAGACCGCAGCAAAAACAGAAATTGAACCCTCAATTGCAAAGGCAACTCCTCCGATTACTCCAGAAACAAGCATTGAATAAATGAAGATTCTGATCCTGACTCCTGCAATACTGCTATAAGGTCTGTTTGACATTCATCACCTTCATACCGAAATTATTTTCAATTCAGCTTGTACCATGTGAGCAAGTTCGGTGTCAATCAATCAGAACAATCAATTGTGAATATAAACACCTGTTATTATTGTGAATATTCTGAAACAAATTTTGCTATTTGAGAGATAGGATTATTGACTTCTATATCCCTTGAAAATAGAAACCCTTCGCTCAATTTTATTGACAAGATGCAGCGATATTTCGTATCGTCAGGTAACTATACCTGCTTATCGAGAGTGGTGGAGGGATAAGGCCCTGCGAAACCACAGCAACCGGTCATTTAGACGTCAGGTGCTAATTCCTGCCGAAAGGCAAAGATGAGGGGTGTGCTGTGCAGTTTTATCAGCCCCTTTTCGTCTACTTGAGATGCGAAGGGTTTTTTATGTCTGAAGATTTTATTCGCGAACAATCTAAAACCTTTGATTCCGGAGTTCGTCTCGATAGTGGGCGCTTTCTGGCTCCGATAACGCTCGTTTATGAGACTTACGGCACGCTGAATGAACAGAAAACCAACGCCATTCTTGTTGAACATGCCTGGACCGGAGATGCACATCTGGCTGGAAAGCGGAATGAATCGGAAACCAAGCCGGGATGGTGGGACGCGATTGTCGGGTCAGGGCGCCTGCTCGATACCGACCAGTATTTTGTTATCTGTTCCAATGTCATCGGATCATGTTTTGGTTCGACTGGACCCACTTCAATCAATCCTAAAACTGGCAAGCGCTACAATCTCTCTTTTCCAGTAGTTACTATTCGCGACATGGTTCGGGCCCAGAAGCTGCTGATTGACTCCTTTGGAATCGGGCGATTGCTGACAGTTATGGGCGGAAGCATGGGAGGTATGCAGGCTCTGGAGTGGGCGACACAGTATCCAGACAATATTGCCTCAGCAATTGTTCTCGCTGCAACACCGCGCCCCTCTCCCCAGGCGATATCTCTTAATGCCGTCGCTCGTTGGGCAATTTTTAATGACCCTACATGGCGTAAGGGTGAATACAAGCAGAATCCAAAGGATGGCCTGGCCCTTGCTCGTGGAATAGGGCATATAACCTTTCTTTCTGATGAATCAATGCACAACAAATTCGGGCGCCGTTTTTCAGCAAAGGACGGCCAGTTTGATTTTTTCGGCCAGTTCGAGGTCGAGCGTTATCTTAACTACAACGGTTACAGTTTTGTAGACCGCTTTGACGCCAACTCATTTCTCTATCTGGCAAAGTCGCTGGATCTTTATGATGTCGCTTGGGGTTGCGAATCGATGACTGAAGCCTTCAGTCCGGTCAAGGCGCCTCTCCAATTCTATGCGTTCAGTTCAGACTGGCTCTACCCGGCGTATCAGACCGAAGAAATGGTCAACTGCCTTAAATCTTTGGGTAAAGAGGTCGAATACCACCTGATTCCTTCTGCTTACGGTCATGACGCTTTTTTACTGGAGCATGAGACATTTGCTCCGCGGATACGAGATTTCCTGGGTCGTATATAATCTGTGAATGACTCCGTAACCAAAAACTGTTCAGCAGATTTCATGAATGGCAAACTTTTCCGAAAATTGCGTCATGGCGCAGGAAAAGCCATATCAGATTTTGGTCTTATAGAAAACGATGATCGCATCGCCGTTGCTGTTTCTGGCGGAAAAGACTCCTACACGCTACTTCTGCTCCTTGATGAGCTGCGCAAAAGGGCTCCTGTTCAATTTGAGCTGGTAGCGGTCAATATTGATTCAGGTTATCCTGGCTACCGCACGGATATAATTGAAGGATTCTTCAGAAAATATGGTTTTTCCTATCGAATGATTCCTAGCGAGCACTATGCAATCATTAAAGAAAAACGCCGACCAGGATCATCCTACTGCTCGATCTGTTCTCGCCTTAAACGGGGAGCCCTTTATGAAGCCGCCCAGACGTTGGGGTGTAATAAGCTGGCGCTCGGACACCATCAGGACGATTTCATAGAAACTCTTCTGCTTAATCAGTTTTTTGTCGGCTCACTTAAATCGATGTCAGCATCAATGCTTGCTGACAATGGTATTATTACAGTGATCCGGCCTTTGGTTTATGTGGCAGAAGAAGATATTATTTTGTTTTCGCGTCAAGCAGAACTTCCGGTAGTCTGCTGTTGTTGCCCGGTTTGCGGAACGGCTGATATGCAGCGCAAAAGAATGAAGCTGCTTCTCAAGGATCTTCAAGCCGATATTCCACATGTAAAAAGCAGCCTCTTAAAAGCGCTTTCAAACGTTCACCCTCGTCATCTGCTTGACCCTTTGCTGCATAGGATTATTGAAAAAGCAGAAGTAAAGAATGACCTTCTCGCTCCTGCTCTGTTTCCTGATCCTGATTCCCAAATCACCCAAAAGATCCTGGAATGAATACCAACCGCCAACAATTACAACTGCAATGCCTGCTACCGTAATAGCCTCCATATTTAATCTCCCTTTTTTGATTTTTAGGGAGGGTATCATTATAGCATGACAGAATAAGTCGTTTAGAATACTGAAGAACACATTATGGTGTAGGCTATTACCGATTTAGAAAGACTACCTGTGAAGAATGAGCATCCTGAGAAGGTCTTGAAATGGCTTCAGACTAAGCCTTCATTAAAAAATCTTGGATCTGAATTTCCAGAGTTGCTGGAAACTGTTCGATGCGAACTTGCAGAGATCGTCTCTGAAGGTTCTAACATTAAACTGCCAGAGTATCTAAAGCGAATGACTCAGCAAGAACACCTCATTAAGAAGGAGTTTTACTGCCGCAGAGGTGACAAAAAGATAGCCACAAGACTTGTAAAACAGATGCTCCGCACGCGCATGGTTCACCTTACAATAAAACAGCATCTGATTTCAGAGGCTACGGGCATTGAAAAGGGGAAGGTTCGCTTTAATATTTTAAATGGATATCTTGCCCAGAAACTTTTATTTGTCGATAATCTGGTGCGGAAACCGGTTTCATTGTTCTGGTTCAGACTGATATGGCCCTTGCTATGGCAGAAAAAAATGCTCATGCCGCTTGTGCAGCCCGAAGGGATCTATTGCTTCTATTCCAAGGAGTTGATAGACGAACTTACTGAGTTGATAGGAGAGAGAAACTGTCTGGAGATAGCCGCCGGTGATGGTACTTTGAGTCGTTTTTTGGCAGACAGTGGTGTAAAGATTCTAGCTACCGATGATTACAGCTGGCAGCACGAAGTAAAATATCCTGTTGATGTTGAAAATATTGATGCTCAAGTGGCACTACGTAAATATACCCCGGAAGTTGTTCTCTGCTCGTGGCCACCAGCAGGCAATAGATTCGAGCAGCAGGTATTTAAAACCAAAAGTGTCGAGCTCTATATAGTCATCGGCAGTCGACATCGATTTGCTGCTGGCAACTGGGATACCTACGCCTCACAGTCGACGTTCGAGTTTAAGGAGGATAAGCGATTGTGTCGGTTGGTGCTTCCACCGGAGTTGGATGCAGTCGTGTACATTTTTAAAAGAAACTTCAAACATTTTGAGGCTGCATCTTGTCCGGAATAAACGAAGCATTCAAACTTCTTGAGCGCTTCATCCTGTGGCAACGTAGCAGGATGTTGTGGAATTGAACAGAACGTATGGCCTCGGAGTGGATATGCAGCCTTTTAATATAAAAGGAATCGTTCAGAATAATCCAATCCATTTGATTGTCTTTCTCGGCTTTCTTATTCGATTGTCAGTAGTATTAGCCTCCGACCAGATTCATCATCCGGATGAAATATTTCAGTATCTGGAGCAAGCTCATCGCCTTGAGTTCGGCTATGGTATAATTCCATGGGAGTACCGTTACGGCATGCGCTCATGGCTATTGCCAGGCTTACTCTCCGGTCCGCTGCACATTATGAGGGTTTTTCATGTTGATGCCCCTCACATATATATTCCAGCAATCAAGCTTTTGTGCTGCATTTTCTCACTGTCACTTATCTATTCTTCATATTTTATTGTAAAAAACCTGGCATCAGAAAATGCCGGAAGAGTCGCCGCTCTGTTTGCCTGCTTCTGGTATGAGTTGGTATATTATTCAAGCAAACCGACTCCAGAAGTCATCTCCACATACTGTCTGCTTTTGGCTCTTGGGTATCTCACAGTAAATCACGAAAAAAAGTACTCTATTATGTTCGGCCTTTTCTGTGCGTTATCTGCAATCCTACGTCTTCAATATGTACCGTTAGTTTTTATTCTGCTTATCTTGGCAGTCATAAAATGGCCGAAGATCGAAATAACAAAATCGATTCTAGTCATTTTTTCTATTTTCCTTGTTTCGGGTTATCTCGATTATTTGACGTGGGGAGGTTATTTCGCATCATATTATTGCAATTATCTTTATAACAGTGTCTACCATGTAAGCGAAATTTTTGGCGTGAAGTTCAGAGGTTATTACTTTATGACTCTGGCTATAAGCTCAGCAGGAGTATTTATATTTACTGGGTGCATATCATTTGCACGATCATTAATCAAAAAAACATGGCTGCCTCTTGTCTTTATTTTGTTTGTTATTCTGCCTCATACATTGATTGCTCATAAAGAGGCCCGATTTATCTTTGCAACAATTCCATTCCTGCTTATGCTGATGGCAATTTTAATTACGGAACTACCTATGCAGTTGAGATCCTGGAATGGTAATTGGGGCAAGTGTATCAAATTCTCCATGTTCACTCTGGTTTTCTGCATATCAATAGCCGGTTTTTGCGGAAAACTCCCTTTCCAAAAAAAAATATATAAATCCATGACCAGTCGTAATCCGATTTTGTCAGCATATCTATATCTCAATGGAGATTCAGAGTTATTCGCCATTTTGAATACTTATTCAAAATGGCATGATACCGGAGGATATTATTATTTGCACAGGAATGTTCCGATCTATAACGCAAAACATTTAGCCATGATCTCTAATGAAGAGTATTCATTCTATATCAGTCATATTGTCTGCAGTAAAAACGATAAAACAATTAAGAACTACAACACTGTATTCAGATCCGGAGATCTCGAGATTAGAAAGAGTACTCTATTACCGGCCAAGCAAAGAAAACTTGAAGTTGATACTGTCAATGTCCCACAGAAGGGAATTGATGACCGGTTCAAGCCACTCGTTAGAGCTATATTACACTGATACGCCACGCAAGCGGATGCTATTTTCTAGAAAGCTTCTGACCGTAAAATGAAAAAGTTCATGGTGAACTATTTTGAAATATTTCAAAATAATATTTGAAACATCTCTATTTGCAGGAGTTGGACTTTTATTAGGAGCAATATTTTTCAGGCAGATAGTTGGTTCAAATTTCGATCTATTACTGGGAGATGTCGGGGACGCCCGTCTAAATGGAGTGATTCTGGAACACTGGTGGCAAGTGCTCAATGGGAGTGCTAAGTGGCTTTCGCCAGGTTTTTTTTACCCGGCTCAAGGTGTCCTTGGGTATAGTGATGCCGGTTTTTTGAATGCTCTGCCTTATGTCTTTCTCCGCTTCATTGGGATAGGGTCTTTTACGTCCTACCAGATAGTACTATTTGTACTGGTTACGATTGGTTGGGGTGGAACGATTCTATTTTTTCGCTGGATCCTTAAATTGAGCATTTTCCCCACCATTGCAGGGGCTGCACTTTTCGTCTTTCCGAACTCTATGGCTATTGTTGCTTCAATGCATACGCAATTTTTCGCTGTATATTTTCTCCCTTATCTTGCTATAGGAATTGCTCTGTTTTTACAAAATTTTAAGAAGCCTTCAATCATTGGGATTCTTGCGGGAATATTTGTAGCGATTCTGATACCCGCAATTTTTTATACAAGCTATTACGTTGGCTGGTTTTTTGTCTTTTATACCCTGCTGTTGTTGGGCGTTGGATATGGATGGTGTTTGACTCATCGATGCGGTAAAGCAGTTTGGCGAAACATTGTGTATCAGAAAGCAAGCTGGCAAAAAATATTGCCATATTGCATAGTCAGTGCGATCTGTTTTGTCCCGTTTTTACTGACGTATATCCCTGTTTTGCAACAGTTTGGCAATCGCAAATATCGAGGAATTGCCTGCCAATTACCATCACTCTTTGATTATCTGAATGTTGGTGCTGATAACTGGTTATACGGGAAGATACTGAACGGTAATTTTGCAGGAATGAATTCCAGGCCGATGGCGCATGAGCTATCGAAAGGTCTGCCTGTCTGGACGATGCTTGTCTTCTTATTGATATCAACTTATTACATTTGGAAGACAGTAAATTGGCAATATAAAGAATCGCAAGATAGTTCCAGCATAATGATATTGAATGGAATCGAGTTAAATGATGTCGGAAAGATATCAATAGTTGTTGCCAGTTTAAGCTTATCAGTATTGTTTGCGTGGTTGTTGATGTTAAATATTCAGGGCATTTCGCTTTGGTGGTTGGTGCTGAAACTCGTTCCGGGTGCAGGTGGTATACGTGCGGTGTATCGTTTTGCACACGTGCTGGCGTTTCCTATATCAATATCTATCGCTATAGGGCTGCATCAATTATTAAGCTACACTACCAACTATATCCATTCAGATGGAAAGCGGAATGCGTTATTAACTTTTCTTTCAATTATTTTTTTGTTGCTGCTGGTAGAGCAGTTTAACACGGGCAGTCTTGCCAAATACAGCAAACAGAAGCAACAAAATATGATGGACGGAGTTCCCCAACCACCACAGCAAGCCAGAGTATTTGCCTTATTGCCGACAAAGGGATCGAACAAATTGCCTTATGAAGCACAGGTTGATGCAATGCTCATTGCGCAAAAATATGGTTTACAAACGATTAATGGCTATAGCGGACAGTTCCCACACGGGTGGGATAGTATATTACATTATAATAAGCCGGAATATACCGTGTCCCTGAACGGTTGGATCAAGCGCCACGCGCTTGAAGATAAAAATCTATATTTTTTTGATACTACAAACGGAGTATGGCTACCGTATCGGTCAAACCTTATTCGCTCAGATCTATGAATAACCGGAACGCTTAGTGAAATACAAGCCTAATAATGCAACCGTGATAGCAACTTCCGGCAACAGAATGCATGAAGTAACCGGACCTGCTGTTAGTCCAAAGCAGGCTTTATGGCTGCGTCATCAAGAGACTGTTATTACGATCGCAGCAATGTTTTGCTGTGCCTGTCTCGCCTTTAATGGTCTTGGAAACCATGCTTTTTGGGATGATGAAGCCAACACAGCACTTTTTGGCAGAAATCTGCTCAAATTCGGTAATCTGACGGGATGGGACGGACAGAACCTGATCGGCTACAAGTTCGGAGCTGAGTTGGATGAAAATCTTGTCAACCGATATATGCCGCCAGTCCAATATTATGTAGCGGCTGCCAGCTTCGCTCTGTTTGGTGAGTCGACGGTTGGCGGACGTATTCTGTTTGTTATTTGGGGTCTAGCAACTTTACCATGGTTGACGCTATTTGCTCGCCGTCTGGGTAATAATCTTTTCCCATCATGGCTGCCGGCGCTGTTACTTGCATTTTCACCAGCGTGGCTGCTTTACATTCGCAATTGCCGCTACTATAGCATTGGTGCATTTTTCTCTTTGATGTTACTGGCATGTTTTGTTGCACCATTGGTCACTCGCCGTCAGCAACAGGTGACGGCTGTACTTGTGGCCGTAGCCACTGCGGGGCTGATTGGTACTCAATATATTTATGCGGCCTATATACTTGCCGCTTTGCCATTATTGCTTCTGCCAAAACATCTACGCTGCGGTTCGCGAGTTGTCCTCTTGTTATTGACTGGTCTGACCTCATTACTAATCGGAATGATAATATTATATTACGCGAACCCTTTTGCAGCTAAAATGGCCATGGGAGATGATTCTCCACGGACACTTAAAATGCTTAAACATGTGTGGTCGTATTTGCGTAATATGGTTCTTTATGAACATGTTCCTGTTCTGCTGTCTTTAGCTCTGCCATTACCTTTTCTGCTTAAGCGGCTTGAACAGAAAAAAACGCTCGTCAGCATTGGGGTTATTCTCATAATTATTTTTTGCCTGTCTGCGATTATCACAGTACTGATTTCGCCTAAATCCCCTTCAATGCGGTATTTGGTACCACTGATCCCGCTTGGTTCACTCTTTGCCGCCCTAACTATAAATATTCTCTGGCAATTTTTCCGGCCTCTTGCTTTGATAGCCTCCATACTGCTTGTGTTTTCAAATATTCTATATTTAGGAAATTTGGATAAGAGGCGAGGGTTAGGAATTCCTACACGTGGAGTGTCTTCAACTTTGCTAGATTACATCAGTGAAACATTTAATGATTATGAAACAAGCACAGAGACGTTGATTCGATTATTAAAAGAGAAGCCAGATGGCTCCGTTGTTTTTATTTATCCAACATATATGGCCTATCCGCCAATGTTCTATTTGCCAAAACTACGCTATACCTGTCAGATTGATACTCAGAAATCTATCCGTCCCGATCTGACCGCAATGCTGCCTCAGTATGTGTACGGTGAAAAAGCTAAGCTGGACTATGCATTTATTATTGATAAAAACTACATAGTGGATTCAGGCAACCTGAACATTTCCATTGATAATAGAAAATTTGAATTCGGAAACTATAGAAAAGAGACCGTACTAACAACCGGTGCCATGATTGATGTTTTTCCAATTGATCGCTCAAGACCGGAAATTGGTTGGCATTCATTTTCTTTGGATGATTACAGAAAAGTGAATAAAAAAGCACTTTCTATTCTAAATTTTGGCAGTCTATTACCAAATTAGAACCTCAGTTTTATGATATGACCGAAAACATCTGCAAAATAAATGAAGAGGTGATGTCGTGCCTTAAAAACAATCGAAGTAGGAAACTAGGCAATATTGATTTTCAATTGAAGGCCTAGCCTCGTCAAAACGTGAGAGGTCAGGGTTCGCCATGCTCAGCATCGGCTGACAGCATCACCAGATCGACACGGCGGTTTTTAGCACGTCCCTCTGATGTTGAATTGTCAGCAATAGGACGGAACTCGGCGTAGCCGGTTGCCGATATCTTTCCGGCTTCTACATCAAAGTTTTTCAGTAAATACTTCAAGGCATTTGTCGCACGATTTGTAGAAAGTTCCCAGTTGGAAGGAAATTGAGATGTGCTGATAGGGACGTTGTCAGTATGTCCTTCAAGACGTAAAGGGTTGTTGTATTGTGTCATTACTTCGGCAATCGTATTGATAAGTTCGTATGCCTCAGGTTTTATATGTGCCTGACCCGAATTGAAAAAACCGGCTTCCTTCAGGCTTACTATCAACCCGCGACGGGTAATCTCCAGGGTTACCTTGTGCTGCGCACCTTGTTTGACCAGATAGGCCTCTACCGATGATTTTATCTGCCGAAAATCCTTCTCCTCCGCACGTGATTTAGCCTGACCGCTTCTGGTTCGTCCCATCGGATTAATTTTGACTTCAGGTTTTAGTGAGGGGATTACAGTAATGGCCTGAGAGGCGATTACGTTTACCTTGGGAGCTGTTGCTCCGGCCGTTGCCATGCCGAATGATTGCTGAATAGCCTGCATGACCTCCTCTACCTTCTTTTTGTCGCTCTGCCCCATAGCGTACAAAACAACAAAAACAGCAAACAGCAAAGTGATAAAGTCGGCGTAGGAAACAAGCCAGCGTTCGTGATTGACATGCTTTTCAGGTTCTTTTTTGAGTGCCATGCCGGTTAGTGTCCGCCGCCAACGAATGCCATAAGTTTCTGCTCAATAAAATGCGGGTTCTCGCCATTTTGAATGGCAATCAGCCCCTCCAATATCATTACCCGCCGCAGCACTTCTTCCTTCATTCGAATTTTCAGCTTGGTGCCTATTGGCAGACAGATAACATTGGCTATAAGCAGGCCGTAGATCGTCGCAACGAAAGCGACCGCAATACCACCTCCGAGTTTCGAGGTGTCAGACAGATTACCCATAACGTGGATAAGACCGAGAACCGCACCGATGATTCCGATAGTTGGAGCAAATCCCCCTGCTGCTTCATAGAATTCGACGCTATGCTTGGTGTGATCTTCATAGGCCATGATATCTGCTTCCAGAGTTTCGCGCAGTTTTTGAGGATCAATGCCGTCTACAACCAGCGAAATTCCTTTTTTTATAAACGGGTCATGTGCGGATTGGGCTTCCTGCTCGAGAGAGATCAAACCGTTTCGCCGGGCTTTGGTGGCATAGTTTATAATGTCCTTAACTACCTGTTCATGATCCACTTTTGCCGGCAGAAAAGCAAATTTTACCGCCTTTAGGGCAGCAATAATCGCGGGCAGCGGCATGGAAACAAATACGGCACCGAAAGTTCCTCCTCCGACGATCAATGCTGCGGTAGGCTGAATCAAGGCCTTTATGTGGACGCCCTCAATAACAGCACCGCCCACAATAGACCCGAATGCCATGAGCAATCCTATGATAGTAGCTAAATCCATACGCTAGAAATCCCGACTGTGAAATGGAGTATGTTTCTCTGTCCCGGATAAATACAAAGATCCTTCGTCTTCAAGCCCCTTTGCCCAATCAATCCTCTGGACAATTGGGCGTCCAAGATGACGCCTGACGGAAGGAAATGAAGCCCTGCGTGAAATTTTGGCCCTAAATGCAATTATGCGACTTATGATTGCGCTAACCCTGTCAACTACAATATATCGATTGCCGTTAAAAAGAGTGATTACTGTGTCAGGAGTCTCCTCAATACATATAATGTGATCGGGGTTCAAATACATCAGCTTTTTGTCCAGACGTGTCACCGCAATCATGCTTAGCTCCGGTAGTTTCAGCTAATTTTTTGTAAATATTAAAAGGAATATAACGGTAAAAACTTTCCCCACCTCTACGTTTCATCGGCAAAGCTTGTATTAAACTGTAGAACAGGAATAATTTTGCAATCTAAATTCCTGCGTTAAGTAGGAGTCGCTATACTCTCAAAGAAATCATCAAAAGCATTTTCACCACTTGTAAAACGGAGAAAACGAACACCCATGCCGCTCTTCTTAACCAGATGGAAGAGGTTTGCTGGAACTTTTTTTGCCCACATTACTCTGGCAAACAATTCTGCTTTTTCACCGTCAGGCAGGTCGATCTCGATCTTTATACGTGTGTTGGGCGGAATAACATTCGGCGTCTTTATAAACATTCCTGTCATGGAAATGTCTTCTGTAAAGGCAACCCTGACAGCTTCATCAAGACCAAAACGGATAGAAATACGCTTCCTTATGCGTCTAATGTCACGCTTGTCTGCCACTACTTTTTCTCTCCATTTGACTTTTTATGGCCAATGCTTTTATGCGTCGCGACACCATGCCAGAAATATACCAGAATTTCAATACATAGCAGATGCAATTCAAAATTATCTCTATTCAATTTCTCTGTACATGCTTCCAAAATTGAATTGACAGAGCTGTGCCAATAATCTACCTTGGCGAAAAGCTGGGGGAGTTTCGACTGAGAGCGGTGTTTGCCGCGACCCTTCGTACCTGATCCGGGTAATGCCGGCGTAGGGAAGCGCGACCGATTGATATATCAAACAAGCCGCTTCTGCGGTTTTTTTGTTTTTGGAGGTTGAATATGAAAATTGTTTTGAATGGTGATATCCTTGAAACAGAAAGCGGTTGTACGGTGGATTCTCTGCTGCTAAAGCTGGGAATCAGTCGGGACCGAGTAGCTATTGAGCTTAATGCTGAAATTATACCAAAGGCAAGTTATGATATACAGCTACTTTCTGATGGCGATAAAATTGAAATAGTCCATTTTGTTGGCGGAGGGTAACCTTAGATGAATCAGACAGGTGATAAGTTGATAATTGGTGGTCGAGAGTTTACCTCGCGACTCATGGTTGGAACCGGAAAATATGCCAGTTTCGAGCAGACTGCAAAGGCACTTGAAATGTCTGGGGCTCAAATTATTACGGTCGCCGTGCGGCGCGTGAACCTTGATCGGAGCAAAGAATCACTTCTAGATTACATAGATCTGAAGAAATATACCCTGCTTCCAAACACCGCTGGCTGCTATACGGCTGATGATGCGGTGCGTACATGTCGTCTGGCACGCGAAGCCGGCATGTCTGATTTTGTTAAATTGGAAGTTCTAGGCGATGAAAAGACTTTGTTTCCTGATAATGAGGAACTCCTGAAAGCTGCGAAAATTCTGGTTGCAGAGGGGTTTACTGTGCTTCCTTACTGCAGCGATGATGTAATTCTATGCAAAAAGCTGGAAGACCTTGGTTGCGCTGCAGTTATGCCGCTTGGAGCTCCAATCGGCAGCGGTCTGGGAATTCGCAACCCTTATAATATACGCATTATACTTGAAAATATTACTGTGCCGGTCATCGTAGATGCAGGTGTTGGATCTGCCTCAGATGCTGCTATTGCCATGGAGCTTGGTTGTGCCGGTGTTCTTATGAATACTGCTATCGCAGGAGCTCAGGACCCGATTGCCATGGCGGAAGCGATGAAACTTGCTGTAATAGCGGGGCGGCTCTCGTTCAAAGCAGGCAGAATTCCCCGTAAGTTATACGCCAACGCCTCCAGTCCGCTGGATGGAATGATTGGTTGAACTCAACTGCAGAATGTTGTTAGCTGATTTCAGTCTTTACTTGATAACCGACCGGCATCTGACTGCCGGTCGGCCTTTGATGGAAGTAGTTCGCCACTCCCTAGAAGGCGGAGTAAAAGCGGTTCAACTGCGCGAAAAGGATGTTTCTTCAGCGGAACTTTACCGAATTGGCGAAGAATTGAGGCGACTAACCTCCAACTATGACGCCACTCTTATTATCAATGATCGCCTTGATATTGCCCTTGCGGTCGATGCTGACGGATTACATCTTGGCATTAACAGTATGCCAATAGCAAAAGCCAGGAAAATATTGGGATCAGACAAAATTATCGGCTATTCCTCTCATGCCATTGACGAGGCACTTCAAGCCCAGTCAGACGGCGCTGACTTTATTACGTTTGGACCGGTTTTTTTCACCCCTTCCAAGGCATCGTACGGTGAGCCGTGCGGAGTCAAAGCATTGACAGAAACAGTCGATGCCCTGAAAATTCCTGTTTTTGCTCTAGGTGGAGTATCTCCGGTAAACATCTGCGAAGCACTTTCTTCCAATATTCATGGTGTAGCGGTAATTTCAGCAATAATGGCTGCACAAGATCCATTCTCTGCAACTGCATCACTCTTGAAAACAATAGAAGCGTATGCCAAACACTCCTGACAGGCTAATACATCCTCAGCTGCACATAAACTCGTATGGTAATTATCTGCGGAGCCGTTTTGGTTTTCGCGTCAGCAAAGTCAATGTAGATGCAGGTTTCACCTGTCCCAATAGAGACGGCAGCAAAGGGATGGGTGGATGTATCTATTGCAATAACGTCTCTTTCTCGCCAAAAGGTACTCAATCGATAATTCCGATTGAAGAGCAGATGAGTGCCGGAATTACATATCACAGGGTTCGACTCGGAACTGAAAAATTCATCATCTATTTTCAAAAATACACTAACACTTACGGCTCGGTTGAGTTGTTGTCAGATATGTATTACCGCGCCCTGGCTCATCCGGATGTTATCGGTATCTCGGTCGGCACCCGTCCTGATTCGCTTGGCGATGAAGCTCTTGAGCTGTTGACCGACATTGCCAGAACGAAATACGTTTGCCTTGAGTTAGGGCTCCAATCAATGGATGACAATATTCTAGGGAGCATAAATCGTGGACATACTCTTGAGGATTTTGTATCTGCAGTCAATCGATCAGCAGGTCGTAATTTTGACATCTGCGCGCATCTGATTCACGGATTTTCCGGAGAAACCGCACCTGAATTTCTTAAAACAGCAAAACTGATGGCTGAGCTGCCTATTGATTCAATAAAGTTGCACCAGCTTCATGCCGTTGAAGGGACAAAATTGGCAGAGTTATATCGGCAAGGGAACTTCACCCCGCTGACTCTTGAGGCATATATAGCCACTATTGCAGATTTTCTGGAATTGCTGCCGCCACGGGTAGCTATCCAGCGTTTATACGGCTCTGCGCCCCTTGAAATAAGTGTTGCTCCCAGATGGGGCTTAAAGAACAATCAGATGTGGTATGCCATTGTCAACGAATTGACAAAAAGAGGCAGTTGGCAGGGATGCCGCCAGTCAATGCCTTGAAAATCAATGCACTGTCATATTTGTCATAAATGTATTTTAGGCATCACTGCTTAATGCTATAACAGAAACATAAGCTACATCTTGAAAGTTTCCAAACATAAAGGAGATGATATGTCTGACCTTCGCGTCCGTTTTGCCCCTAGTCCAACGGGGTATCTCCATGTAGGTGGTGCGCGTACGGCGCTTTTTAACTGGCTGCTTGCAAAGAAGCTGGGTGGCTCGTTCATACTGCGTATTGAAGATACAGATGTAGATCGCTCAACTAAAGAATCTGTAGATGCGATTCTGGAGGGGATGAAATGGCTTGGGCTCAACTGGGATGAAGGGCCGTTCTATCAGTCTGATTCATTCCCTATCTACAAAGAGTATGTACAAAAGCTAGTTGATGTTGGGAAGGCTTACAAATGTTACTGTACGGTTGAGGACCTTGACGCTAAGCGAAACCTGGCAATGCAAGAAGGACGTAAACCCAAATATGACGGCGCTTGCCGTGAGCGTAGAGAACTATTGGAAGGGCAGCCGTATGTAATTCGTTTCCGGGCACCTCAGGCGGGGGTAACCTCTTTTGACGATCTGATCAAGGGAACTATTACCTTCCCTAATGAGGAACTTGACGACCTGATCATCCAGCGTACAGACGGCACCCCTACCTACAATTTCTGCGTTGTTATCGACGATGCCAGCATGCGAATCACCACAGTCATCCGGGGTGATGATCATGTAAATAACACACCGCGTCAGATCCAGCTTTACGAAGCACTCGGCTTTCCGGTGCCGCAGTTTGCGCATGTCCCGATGATTCTCGGTTCTGACAAAGCGCGTCTTTCAAAGAGGCACGGTGCTACCAGCGTTATTGCATATCGTGATATGGGCTTCCTGCCGGAAGCGTTGATAAACTATCTGGTAAGGCTCGGCTGGAGCCACGGCGATGATGAGATTTTCAGCAGCAGTGAAATGATTCAAAAGTTTGACATCAACAATGTTGGACGTTCAGCGTCAGTATTTAATACGGAAAAACTGCTTTGGCTCAATGCGCATTATATAAAAAATGGTGATCCGGAAAGACTGGCAAACCTCCTACTGCCGCATCTCTCAGCGCGTGAGGTAACAACTCTTGGCGGACCGGATCTCATGTCTGTTGTTAAAACATTGCAGGAACGCGCACAGACACTCGAAGAAATGGCTGATCGGGCTGTCTTTTATTACAATGCGCCGGTCAGCTATGATGAAGCGGCCCTCGCCAAATTTGACAAGGAACAGCTAAAGTCCGTTTTTACGGCGGTTTCCATGAAACTTGCGGACGTATCTGGGCTTGATGTAGCAGGGATTGATGCCCTTTTCAAAGAAGTCTGCAGCGAAAATGGCTGGAAGATGGGACAGGTTGGGCAGCCGGTAAGGATTGCCCTGTCCGGGGGCACACAGGCGCCTGGAATCGGTGAAATTGTTGTTACACTCGGGGTCGAGGAAGCTCTCCGTCGGATTCAGAAGGCGCAGGAGTTTATTGCTTTATAATTTGTTGATATTGTCTTTGAACTCCCGGTATTTATGTCACTATTTCAACTTGCCACAACTTATATCCCCAGAGGCGATCAACCAAACGCTATTGATGAATTGGTAGAAGGGATTGAGCGTGGTGACTGCCACCAGACTCTCTTAGGAGTCACTGGCTCCGGAAAGACATTCACTGTTGCCAATGTAATTGCACGGACTGGTCGTCCTGCGCTGGTACTGGCTCCCAACAAAACTCTGGCGGCTCAGTTATACGGCGAGTTCAAAGAGCTTTTCCCGGATAACGCGGTTGAGTATTTTGTCTCTTACTACGACTATTACCAACCGGAAGCCTACATCCCCACAAGCGACACCTTCATTGAAAAAGATTCCGCAATAAATGATGAAATTGACAAAATGCGCCATTCTGCGACGCGCAGTCTGCTGACCCGGCGTGATGTCATAATAGTTGCTTCGGTGTCCTGTATCTACGGAATCGGCTCGCCGGAGGCATATCAGGCGATGCATATTTTTTTCCACCAGGGAGATAATTACGGTCGCGACGAACTTCTAAAAAAGCTGATTGAGATTCAGTACGAGCGGAACGATATGGATTTCCATCGCGGAACTTTTCGGGTGAGAGGAGATGTAATCGAAATATTCCCGGCATATGACAATGACCGTGCACTGCGAATAGAATTCTTTGGTGACGAAGTTGAGGCTATAAGCGAAATAGATCCGCTTCGGGGAGTGGCACTGCAAAAGCTCTCCAAATGTTCTATTTATCCAGCTTCACATTATGTGTCCACCAGAGAAACTCTTGAGCGGGCTGTGGAGCAGATCAGAGTTGACCTTGCAGAACGGATAAAATATTTTCGTGCAGAAAATATGCTGTTGGAGGAGCAACGCATCGAACAGCGGACTTTTTACGATATTGAAATGATGGAGGAAATGGGTTTCTGTCACGGCATCGAAAACTATTCAAGATATTTTGATGGCAGACGACCGGGGGAGGCGCCTTATACTCTGATTGACTATTTCCCCGATGACTTTGTGCTCTTTGTGGACGAGTCACATATCACAATTCCTCAGACCGGTGCCATGTATAGGGGGGACCGGTCCCGCAAAGAAACTTTAGTAAACTACGGTTTCCGGCTTCCAGCAGCACTTGATAACCGCCCGCTAAATTTTATGGAGTTTCAAGCCAGGATCCGACAGGCAGTCTATGTTTCAGCAACTCCGGCGGATTATGAGCTTGAGGCGAGCGGAGGTGTTTTTGTCGAGCAGGTTATACGTCCGACCGGTCTTGTAGATCCGGTTATTGAGGTTAGGCCGGTTACCCAAAGAAACGGAGGGGTTGGTCAGGTCGACGACCTCCTCCATGAAGTTCGCGAAACGCTTGCACGTGGCGAGCGGGTCCTTGTTACAACTCTTACAAAACGTATGGCAGAGGAGTTGACTAACTATTATCGTGAGCTTGGAATCAGAATAAAATACCTGCACTCTGATATCGTAACTATCGAGAGGATGCAGATTATTCGTGATCTGCGCCTAGGAGAATTCGACGTGCTGGTCGGTATCAATCTGCTTCGGGAAGGACTCGATTTACCAGAGGTTTCTCTAGTCGCCATTCTGGATGCCGATAAAGAAGGTTTTTTACGCTCCGAACGCTCATTGATCCAGACCTGCGGTCGTGCTGCCAGAAATATCAACGGTCGGGTTCTTATGTATGGTGACACTGTCACCCGTTCGATGCAAGCATGCATTGATGAAACCGGGCGTCGCAGAGTCAAGCAGCTTGCATACAACGAAGAGTATGGCATTACGCCAGAAACCGTGAAGAAGGGGCTCCGGAGCATACTGGAGTCGATTGAAGAGAAGGATTATGTTACCCATCCTGTTGGCGTTGCAGAAGCTGGAGTGGAATACCTTGCTCCAAAGGAGATACCCAAACTGGTAAATAAACTTCGCAAAGAGATGCTGGCAGCGGCCAAAGAACTCAATTTTGAGAAAGCGGCTGAGCTGAGGGATAGAGTAAAAAAACTTGAGGGGATGGAGCTGGCTTTAAGATGAAAATCTGGATTTCATCCTGTATAATTCGGCTCATTTTCAGTATTACCTTCTTGCTATTGTCTGGATGCATCAATTCAGCGGTTATTGAAACCCATGAACTTTCAATGCCGGTTTTGAAAAAAAATGCAGATATTGAGACCGGCGGTTCGAAATCTAGTCTTCCGCTTGTTTCTCTAAGGCTTGGCGCAGGTAGACTGACAGCAGAAGTCGCAAGCACTCCGGAGCAGTATTCAAGAGGATTGGCTTTCCGATCAATACTGAAAGCAGATGATGCGATGCTGTTTGCCTATCAAACTCCGCATAAAGTAGTTTTTTATATGAAGGACACCTTGTTGCCACTTTCGCTGGCGTATATCGATAGTATGGGTATTGTATTGGAAATTTATGGCCTCGAACCTGGAGTTGAAACTCCAGTCATTGCTAAATCAGCTGGAGTACGCTTCGCTCTTGAGGTCAACCGGGGATGGTTTGAGAAAAACGGTATTGTTCCGGGAATTCAAATTTACATTGAAAAGAAAAAACAGGGCCAACGTTGATACGCTGACCCTGCTTTTTATTGTTTTTTTGGTTCGGCCAATTATTTCTTGTGGCAATCCTTGCATCCAACAGGACCTTTTTTCATTTCAGCGTGGCAACCTTTGCAGTTTTTGTGTGCCCACTCTTTGTTCTTCTCTGCAATTTTTCCAGGACCTTTTTCGTGGCACTTTTTGCAGTCTTTTACATCGTCAGCATGTTTCTTGTGGTTGAATGTAATCTTGCCATTGGAAGCAGGGAGTTCAATTACATCGGCTGCAAATGCTACTCCAGCAAAAGCGGTGACAGCAAGCATGGCTACTACGGCGGTGATTTTTTTCATCTGTTTTCTCCTCGTTGGTTTTTTTACTGCGTATTACGCAGGCGAATTTTCACTACTGTTGGCGAGTGATTAGCATATTGAGTGCCAATCTGCAACTATAATATGTAACTACCTGGAAAGACTTTGTATTAATTATTGCATGGAGTGATATCCGGTCATCACATGCCTCATTTGAGGTAGAGCAGTAATGTATTTGAAGCAGTAATTGTTTTGAAAGAACTTGCTTTGCAGGACATCTTTTGAGTAGAGTTCAAAAGCAAACAAATTAAAGAGGGAGGTTTATTTCTGAATGTTGCTAATTAACGACAAAAAAGGTTTTACCTTGATTGAAATTATGGTTGTAATTGTAATTTTGGCTCTTTTGGCGGCTCTTGTCGGTCCAAAGCTTATGGGTCGAACGGATGATGCCAAAATCACTGATGCAAGGGTGCAGATAAAAAATATTGAAACAGCTCTTAAGCTCTATAAGCTTGATAACGGCAACTATCCATCCACTGAACAGGGTTTGGAGTCACTTGTAACAAAGCCGACAGTTGGAGTGATTCCAAAAAGCTATAAAGATGGTGGCTATCTTGAAAGTAAAAAAATTCCCAAAGATCCCTGGGGTAGTGATTATCTGTATATATCCCCGGGTGAACATGGTGACTATGACCTCTTTTGCTACGGTTCTGACGGAGCGAAGGGGGGCGATGGTAAAAATGCTGATATCGCCAGTTGGGACACAAAATAATAAAATATTTCACAATAGCGGTTGATATTTTGAAAATGTGCGCTATAGTTTACCAGCCTAACTCATTATTTTTATTATGAATAAATGTTTTTAGTGTCTGTAAATCGAACGAAATTATTCAACGAAAGAGGAGGCGGTACCATGGTGCAGAAGTTCGTATATTTCTTTGGAGATGGTCAGGCTGAAGGTCGGGCTGACATGAAAAATTTGCTAGGCGGAAAAGGGGCTAATCTGGCAGAAATGACCAGTATAGGCCTCCCTGTCCCACCAGGATTCACCCTCAGCACGGAAGTATGTACCGAGTTTTACAAAAACGACAGCAATTATCCCTCCTCTCTTTCTGCCGAAGTAGCTGAACATCTTGCTCGTGTCGAAGCCCTTATGAATCGAAAATTCGGTGATCCGGCAAATCCACTGCTTGTTTCCGTCCGTTCCGGCGCGCGCGCTTCCATGCCAGGCATGATGGACACGGTTCTGAATCTTGGTCTTAACGACATAACTGTCCAGGGGATCATTGCCCAGAGCGGCGACGAACGTTTTGCTTATGATGCCTACCGCCGCTTTGTTCAGATGTATTCGGATGTTGTTATGGGCATGGAGAAGCACTCCCTTGAACATTTGCTTGAGCAGAAGAAAGAAGAACGTAATGTTCATCTCGACACAGACCTGAGTGCCGGTGACTGGAAGGATCTGGTTTCTGCTTTTAAGGTGAAGATCAAGGAGGAGCTGGGGGTTGCATTTCCGGAAGATCCGATGGATCAGCTATGGGGTGCGATTGGTGCCGTCTTTGGTTCGTGGATGAATCAACGTGCCATTACATACCGGCGCTTGAATAATATCCCTGCGGAATGGGGCACTGCCGTCAACGTACAGTCGATGGTATATGGCAATATGGGTGATGACTGTGCTACAGGTGTGGCGTTTACTCGCGATCCTTCAACAGGCGAAAACTATTTTTACGGCGAATATCTGGTCAACGCGCAAGGAGAGGATGTCGTTGCCGGTATCCGCACTCCGCAACCGATAAATCGTGCAAAAGAGACCAAACTCCCTCCAATGGAAGAGGTTATGCCGGAATGTTACCAGCAACTCAATTCTATTCGCTCTATTCTCGAAAAACATTACAAGGACATGCAGGATATTGAGTTTACTATCGAAAAAGGGAAGCTCTTCATGCTGCAGACCCGTAACGGCAAGCGAACAGCTCCGGCCGCCATCAAAATTGCAGTTGATATGGTCGCAGAAGGGCTTATAGACCAGAAAACTGCGGTTAAGCGTGTTGCACCCGAACAGCTTGATCAACTGCTCCATCCGTCACTTGATCCAAAAGCAGTAAAAAATGTTATAGCCAAAGGCCTTCCGGCATCTCCTGGTGCGGTTTCAGGCTGCGTTGTATTTACTGCCGATGAGGCTGAATCGGAGGCAAAAGTAGGTCGCAAGGTTATTCTGGTTCGTGTTGAAACCTCACCCGAAGATATCCACGGCATGCACGCTGCACAGGGGATTCTGACAGCCCGTGGCGGTATGACCTCACATGCGGCGGTTGTCGCGCGTGGTATGGGCAAGTGCTGTGTTGCAGGTTGCGGTGACATTAAGGTGGATTACGCCAATCAGTGTTTTACTTCTAAAAGCGGAGCAGTTGTAAAAAAAGGGGATGTAATTACACTGGATGGAACGGCAGGTGAAGTTATACTGGGTGCGGTTCCTACAGTCACAGCGCAGTTGACCGGAGACTTTGGCACTTTGATGGGTTGGGTAGATGGGATTCGCCGCCTGAAGGTGCGGACAAATGCCGACACTCCTCATGATGCAAAAGTGGCTCGACAATTTGGTGCCGAAGGAATTGGGCTCTGCCGTACCGAGCATATGTTCTTCGACGCCGAGCGAATTGCTGCCGTACGCGAAATGATACTTGCGGAGGATGTTGAAGGTCGTGAGCATGCTTTGTCAAAAATTCTTCCGATGCAAAAAGGTGACTTTATCGGTCTCTTCCGTGAAATGAAGGGGCTACCGGTAACTATTCGCCTGCTTGATCCGCCACTTCACGAATTTCTGCCGCAGGAAGATAAAGACATTGAGGAGCTGTGCAAAACTATGAAGGTGCCGATCAGCGCCCTCAAACACAAGATAGAAACACTGCACGAGTTCAACCCGATGCTGGGTCATCGCGGATGCCGCCTGGGAATTACCTATCCAGAAATATACAACATGCAGGTCACTGCCATTATGGAAGCTGCGTGTGAGTTGGTAAAAAATGAAGGTTTTAGTATTGTTCCTGAAATAATGATTCCTCTGATTGCAACAGTTAAGGAGTTATCGGTTCTAAAGCAGAATGCAGTTGCCATCTGCGACGAAACTATTGCACGCTATGGTGTTAAAGTGGACTATCTTATCGGCACTATGATCGAACTGCCGCGCGCTGCTCTTACAGCTGATGAAATTGCAGCTGAAGCGGAATTTTTTTCCTTTGGCACAAATGATCTTACCCAGACGACCTTTGGTCTTTCACGCGACGATGCCGGTAAATTTCTGCCGTTCTATGTTGACAACAACATTCTGCCGGAAGATCCTTTCGTCTCCCTCGACCAGAATGGCGTTGGGAAACTGGTCAAAATGGCATGCGAGTTGGGGCGCACTGCCCGGCCAAATATAAAGCTTGGTATCTGCGGTGAGCATGGAGGAGATCCGGCATCGGTAATTTTCTGCCACAACGTAGGGCTGGATTATGTCTCCTGTTCGCCATTCCGGGTGCCGATTGCCAGACTGGCAGCTGCTCATGCTGTTTTGGGGTAGGAGATACTTCAACCAATTGTAGTTTTCATAAATAAAAAAGCCTGTTCAACCCGTAGATGTGCGGATGAACGGGCTTTTTTGTGTTTCAAAAAACTCATTTCTGATCAAACTACATATCATTCAAAGTTGAATTTGTAACAACATTAGGCGGATTTACCGGTGCTTCAATATTGCCGATCAGGCGAGTAAAAAAAACCGGGATGCCTGTTTCAAAAGTCATTCTTCTGCCGCTAACGGGATGGGTGAAGGAGATTGATCTGGCGTGCAACGCCAGATTCCCGTATGTATCGTTTTTCCTGCCGTATTTTTTGTCTCCAGCGACCGGATGCCCCATTTCGGACAGATGTACACGTATTTGATGCTTGCGCCCGGTAATCAAGTGGATCTCGAGCAGACTTAATCCCTTGCTCTCTTTCAGTACACTGTACTCGGTCAGTGACAATTTTCCCGTTGCCTGATCAGCAGTGGAATAGACATTAAAGGCGCTGTTTTCAGACAGATAACTGCTGATGGTTCCTGATTTTGATGCAAGCAATCCATAAACCACTGTGATGTAGTTCTTGTCCGTTTCCTGCCAATGATCCTGGAGATACATTTTTGCCGTCTCATTTTTTGCTAGGATAAGGATACCAGAGGTCTCGCGGTCAAGGCGATGAACGATGTAAACTCTGTTTCGTGAGCGAGGGTCGCCTTTGCGGACATACTCGTTTAGAATGGTGTGAACTGTTCTGGTTTTATCTCGATCAGTTCCTATTGTCAGCAGGCCGCAGGGTTTTTCAACTACAATTATGTCTCTGTCTTCGTGAAGTAGAGTAACTCCTTTAGGCTTGTATTTTGCTGACTGACGTATCTGGGTGGACATGATTTACTCTTAATACCAACAAACACCGGAGCTATAACCTCTAGTTGAAATTGTCAGTTGCTAATGAAGTGTCCACCTTTGTTTTCGAGTAGAAATGAGCCTCAAGCGCGTTGACAAGAGCATTCAGAGTGTATTCTTCAGGCTCAATATCTACGCGTAACCCCAAATCTCTACAACTTTTGGATGTGATTGGGCCAATAGATGCGACTGCGACACCTTTAAGCATATCAAGCATCAGTTCCTCTCCCAGCATTGCAGCAAGGTTCTGTACTGTTGAGGAAGAGGTAAATGTAATGCAGTCCACCGAGCGCTTTTCCAGCGCAAATAGGGTTTCTGGCAACAGTCTTTGCGGGAATATATTTCGATAGGCAACAGGACTGTCCACATGAGCACCCATCCGTTTTAATGCTATAGGAATTACCTCACGCGCCTTGTCTGCACGCGGAAACAGAACCCTGCAATCATGCATATCAAGACGGGAAAATTCATCGACAACTCCTTCAGCTTTGTAGTCGGTTGGAACCAGATCGGGCTTTATGCCGAATGCCCGGATCTCTTCAGCCGTTTTTGGGCCGACGGCGCATATTCTGCACCCTGTAAGTGCCCTTGCATCAAGTCCCAGTGCATCCAATCGTTTAAAAAAGTAGCGCACAGCGTTGCCAGAAGTCAGTATGAGCCAGTCATAACTAGGCAAATCACGAATCGCCAGATCTAACAGTTGCCAACTTTCCGGTTCTACAAGACTTATGGTTGGGCATTCAAGTACAGTGGCGCCACGTGCCGCAAGCTTCTCTGAAAACTCACCCGCTTGCTCGGCAGCGCGCGTAACAACAATTTTCTTTCCGCATAATGGCCGTCTGTCAAACCATTTAAGTTTTTCCCGCAAAGCAACTACTTCACCTACGATCGTAACCGCAGGTGGTTTAAAACTGTTTGCATCTGCAAGGTCAGCAATGTCTGCCAAAGTGCCTACCAATACCTGCTGGCATGGGGTAGTGGCCCAACGCACCAGCGCAACCGGCGTTTCTGGTGATCTGCCATGTTCTATAAGGCGCTTCATATTACGCCTCAAGGTAGTGACTCCCATATAAAACACAACCGTACCGTTTCCTAACGAAAGACGATCCCAGTCAATGTTTGATTCATTTTTATCTTTTCCTTCCTGACCGGTAACAAAGGCAACTGAGGCGGTTATCTCTCTGTGGGTGAGTGGAATTCCTGCGTATGATGATGCGCCGACCGCTGCGGTAACTCCTGGAATAACTTCAAACAGGATATTGGCTTCACGGAGTGACTCGCATTCTTCTCCACCACGACCAAATACAAAAGGGTCACCACCCTTAAGACGGACAACCACCTTCCCGGCTTTTGCTTTCTCGACCAGAACATTATTTATCTCATCCTGCCCCTGATTATGCCTCCCACCAATCTTGCCGGCATAGATTCGCTCGGCACTCTCTGGTGCGTAGTTAAGTAACTGCTCATTAGCCAGATAATCGTACACTACCACTTCGGCTTTTTTCAGGCATTCCAAGCCGCGTAGCGTGATCAGAGACGGGTCACCGGGACCCGCTCCGACGAGATAGACAATTCCATTACTCACCGATTGACCTCTGGTAGACTTCTTCAAGAATTGCTTTGCCACCTTCGGCAAGTAACTGGTCCGCCAGACGTATGCCCAGTTGCTCGCTTTCAGCGACCGGACCGGAAATCTCACCGCGGACAGAGCGCTGGCCATCAACAGCAGCAATAAAGCCGACCAGCCGCAGCTGACCTTCAGATACTGTACCGTGAGCAGCAATAGGCACCTGGCAGCCACCTTCACAACGTTTGAGCAAAGCCCGCTCTGCCCTGACAGCGTAGCTGGTGTCAGCATGATTAAAGAAAGCAATAGTTTCGGTTATAACAGGATCAGCCAGGCGACATTCAATGCCTAAAGCTCCTTGACCAATAGCGGGTATAGAGAGGTTGGTATCAAGGTATTCTGCAACCTGCTCCGTAAAACCAAGGCGCTTAAGGCCAGCAGCCGCGAGAATAACGGCATCCAGATTGTCGTCGTTCAATTTGCGGATTCTGGTTTCAACATTGCCTCGTATTATGCACATCTCCAAGTCAGGACGCACCTTCAGCAATTGAGCCTGGCGCCTTAAAGCACTGGTACCTATGCGAGCACCCTGCGGCAGATCGGCAAATTTTACATTACGAGAAATGACGGCATCACGAGGATCTTCGCGCTCTGTAATGCAGTACAACCCCAAGCCTTCAGGAAAATCGGTCGGTACATCCTTCATGCTGTGTACAGCAATATCAATTTCATCGCGCAGCATAGCTTCTTCAATTTCTTTGACGAACAAACCTTTACCGCCAACCTGTGCCAACGGAACATCCAGAATTTTGTCACCGATGGTCTTGATCTTGGTCAGAGTAACTTCCATTCCTGGATATTTCTTCTCCAACTCCGATTTGACCCAGTTGGCCTGCCAAAGTGCCAATTGACTGGCACGGGTTCCTATTCTCAACAATTTTGGTGGCATCACGTTCTCCATTTCTCTAATAAAGTTATATTCAGAAATTAATGTCGGTTATTCTTCGAGCTCCAGTTCTTCATCATCCCGTTGCAGTGATTCAAGCTCAAAAAGTTGTCGCAAGGCATCGATATAGAGATCAACCCGTCCACCCTGTCCGGATTGTTTGAGTGCTGAAGTAGGAGCATGAAGAAGTTTGTTCATCATGGCGACCGTCAAAGATTCAAGACGTTTTTCCGCATCCTGAGGTAAATCTTTCCAGCCTGAAATTGTCTTATCCAGTTCTGCCTTACGTATCTCGTCAAAGCGATTGCGAAGTGCAACAATAGTTGGCGTCACTTCCAGAGTCGAAAGCCATTTATAAAACTGACCTATCTCCTGATTGATAATCTCCTCGGCTTTCTCTGCCTCCAGAGTGCGCTGGGCAAGATTGGCCTGAACTATCTCCTGTAGATGATCAACGGTGAAAAGATAGGCATTTTCTACATCATCCACCTTGGGATCAATATCGCGAGGAACTGCAATATCTATAAAGAAAATCGGCTTGAAGCGGCGCTTTTTAACAATCTCTTCGGCATCCTTTGGTCCAATGATACAGTGAGGGGCACCAGTTGATGACAGTACGATGTCTGCTCTGTGGAGATGTTCAAGAAAGGACTCGAAATGGACCGCCTCGCCACCGAACTCGTCTGCCAGGCGTTCCGCCCTCTCGAATGTGCGGTTTGTAACCATTACCCCCTTAGCGCCACTGTTGAGAAAGTGCTTCGCCGCAAGCTCACACATTTCTCCGGCGCCGATAAGCATAACTGTCTTGTCGGACAGATCCCCAAGAATCTTTTTTGCCAGTTCGACAGCTGCAAAAGCTACTGAAACGGCGGAAGATGCAATCTTCGTTTCGGTTCGAACCCGTTTTGCTACTGAAAAAGCCTTGTGAAGAAAACGGTTTAGAATAATTCCGGAGGACTTGAATTCAGCCGCATAGCCATATGAGGTTTTTATCTGTCCAAGAATCTGCGGCTCTCCGACAACCATTGAGTCAAGGCTTGAAGCCACTCTGAATACATGGCGAATGGCAGCTTCAGCGTGATAACCATACAAGTGCGGTTCGATGGTTTCAAATGCCAGATTATGATATTCCGCCATAAATCGCTTTATGCGGGCAATTCCGCCGGCAATATCGCGGGTTGTGCCATATATTTCAACACGATTGCACGTTGAAACAATAACACCTTCAATGATGCCATCAAGGTTGAGCAATTCGTGAAGCGGTTTTTCAATCTGATTGGGAGAAAAAGCCACCTTTTCACGAATTTCTACAGGAGCAGTTTTGTGAGAGAGGCCTACTACAATTATATTCATGAGCGAAAACAGTCCAGGATGAAAAAATAATTTGCTGGAAGCCTGGCTACCAGGTGATGCTGTGTTTCATCCCCAAAAAAGTGAAGAGGACTACTATGAATCCAATAATAGAAAGAATGGCGGCACGTTTTCCCCGCCAGCCAATAGTAAGGCGACCGTGCAGCAAAGCCGCGTAGATAAGCCAGATTACAAGAGACCAAGTCTGTTTTCGATCCCACACCCAATAACTTCCTACGGCCTTCTCTGACCAGATAGAACCGGAGATTATTGCAATTGTCAGAAGTGGAAACCCGAAGGTCAGGCAACGATAGCTGATTTCATCCATCGTCTCGAGTGAAGGGAGTTTCTGAAATAATGCTCCGAATTGCTTTTTTTTGAGAAAATATCTCTGGATGAGATACATCACTCCGACACCGGCAGCGATTGTAAAACAGGCATAACTGCAGAATGCCAGCAGCGCGTGAAACCAGAACCAGTTGCTTTGCAGAACAGGTGACAGTTGTCGAGCCTGCTCGTGCAAAGAGCTTGAGGCAATCAGCATCATAAGTGCAAGTGGAACAATAAATGAGCCCAGGGTGGTAACTTTATATTTGCGCTCAAAAAAAATGAAGGCTCCAATTATTGTCAGGCTGAAGAATGAAAGTGATTCCTGCATATTGGTTAAAGGCAGATATTTCATCTTATTTGCCAAATGAATTGTGGAAAGCAGGTGTGCAGCAAAACCGGCTGCCAACAGATTAGTCGCCCAGCGAGTCAATATTGGGGATGTTCTTGCCAGACATGCAAGATATGCGACTGTTGCACAGCCATATAAAGCCACCGTCAGAACAAAAAACAAATGCGTCATTGTATAGATTCCTTGCGTGATGCGAGTTCAGTTAGCAAACGCATAGATAGTGAACGTAAAACCTGTACATTGTTAGTGGCTGGGCTCCCGTTCGTCAACAGCTTTTCTCGCTCTTCAGCCAACTGCTCCAGAATATCTCCATATTCACCTCCTATTTGTAAAGAAATATTGTCGCGGACATCGGCTGCAAATGTCGGACACCTTCCATTCGTGGAAACTGCAATTTCAAGATCTCCGCGCACAAGGATCGCAGGGAAAATGCAATCCCCGGCAGTTGGGTTGTCAACTACTGCGACAAGAATTCCAAGATGGCTGGCATCTGCACGAACCTGCTCATTTACATCAGCATTGTCGGTAGCGGCAATAACCAGAAATGCGTTAATCAAGTCACACTTTGTGTAATTTCCGTTACGGCATTCCAGTTTAGTCAGGCCCTTCATGGATGCAATTTCGGAACAAAACTCTTTCGCGACGACTTTTACTGAAGCTCCGGCTTTCAGCAGAGCACGAAGTTTTCGGAGAGCAACAGCGCCACCTCCAATAATAACCGCCTGCTTACCGTCCATCCTGATATTAAGAGCAAGTGTAGACATCATGCATCCTTCATAGCGGGGTTATCAAAATATACAAGAACCTAAATTAAGTATCTCTACATCCATATTTTACGGCTTTGCCCCGATATTTAGCATTAAAACAGCACTAATGCATCAACTTTGAAATGCCTGAAATACAAACGTCAGAAAATGGGAAAAATTGTACTTGATATTACCGGAAGATATTGTGTATACAGTAAATATTTTTCCTAATCGGTCCATTTTTTACACTAACTCTGTTGTGCTTTTTCCGACACGGAATGTCCTCATGAGTCTGCAAAAATTCCTTCACCTTCGTAATTGGAGTGTCTTCGCTAAAGTCTTTGGAATATCACTTGTTACCGTCGTAGCCTGTTTTGCTTCTATCATTATTTTTCTAATTCCCATCTATGAAAAACAACTTCTGAATGAGCGGATGGAGGCAGTAAGCCATCTGACTGATGTCGCAATATCGATAATGAAGCGGAATCAACTGCTGTCGCGGCAGGGTGCAAGAAGCGAAAGCGAAGCTAAAATGAGTTCGCTTGATAATATCCGACTCCTGCGTTATGGAGACAATGATTACTTTTGGGTGCATAACCTTGACTTAAAAATGCTTATGCATCCAACCAAACCTGAACTTAACAATACCAGTATTTCAGAATACAAGGATGCAGACGGCAATAAGCCCTTCGTTAAAATGAATGAGGTTGTGAAAAAAACAGGTGAGGGCTTTGTCCGTTATCGATGGCCAAGAGCTAATAGTGAAATTCCACTGCCAAAACTTTCCTGCGTTCGACTTTTTGAACCGTGGGGTTGGGTGGTCGGAACAGGCATATATGTCGACGATGTATACAGCAAAGCAAAAGAAATCCGGCATCAGGTATTATTAACAGGATTAATTTTCCTCGGATTCATTCTGGCTTATTCTCTTTACGCTGCAAGAAGAATTAATCAACCGCTGCGTGAAACATTGTTGCTAGCTTCACAAATGGCGAGCAATAAACTGGATACCACACCGTTTGAATCCGTCAGCAACGATGATACGCGTCGTTTGCTGCTGGTAATGCAGGGAATGATGGCAGATCTTCATGATGCTCGTAATGCAGCCGATTCAGCAAACAAAGCTAAAAGTGAGTTTCTGGCAACCATGAGCCACGAGATTCGCACCCCAATGAACGGCGTCATTGGTATGACTGATCTCCTCCTCTCAACCGATCTTAACGAAAATCAGCGCGAATATGCCGAGTTTATTAAAATGAGCGGTGACAGACTTCTTGATCTGATCAACGATATTCTTGATTTTTCCAAAATAGAAGCCAGGCGGATGGAGCTGGAAAAGCTTGATTTTAGCGTCTCTTCGCTTTTTGACGACGTTATTGTCATGATGAAGGTAGTCACCCGTGAAAAGGGGATT
>CAJBRY010000152.1 GCA_903958085.1 uncultured Geobacteraceae bacterium | reverse complement strand
CCGTTTCCTTTAGAAAATTATACACCTAAAATTATAGATGGAATACCACTTTCAGCAACGAATTGACTAGTTCATTGCTGTGTTCTTTTGATTGCTGCGCTCTTTCAGGATGACAATTTTCACGCAACTACCCGGCTTGCCAGGCTAAGAAAGTATCCAATATTAAGTTCCTTACTTTAGAAACAGAAATCAGGTGCACAGATTAGCCGATGATCTCGAATAAATAGTGTAATTCCAATTAGGGCAGGTTGAATGTCGTTCAAGGACTAATGCCTGCATGGCTTCATCTGGCACTTTTAATCCTTTCTGATATGTTTTTTCCGTTAGAAAAGCTTGTACTTGCAAACCAGTAGTAGTGGTCGTACTGGCAATGTAAGCCAGCATGTTTTCAAAAGAACGTAAGGGTTTAGCAGCCCAGTTGATGCTGATCGGTCCAAACAGACGATGTTCAATGGGGTTCCACTTGGAAGTACCTGTCGGATAATGGCACACGGTGACCTCCAGTCCAAGCAAGTCGGCTAGTTGTTCTTGAAGTTGCTGTTTCCATAAACGAGATCGCCAGCCATTGCTGCCGCCTCCGTCACACAAGATCAGTAGTCTGGAAGTATTGGGAAATTGTTGATGACCAATCGTTCGCCACCAGTTTGCGATTGAATCAACCGCAAACTGAGAAGTGTCAGCCGATTGTCCTACATACACGTATCCTCGATTATGGTTCAAATCATAGATACCATAAGGTACAGCCTTACCTATCGCGTCTGATTCAAAGTCGTGGTCATACACTGCATCCGCTTTCCGACACCATATGCGTCCAGCGTTCTTGAAGTTGCCAATCATTTCTTTTTTCTTGGTATCTACGCTGATCACTGGCCATCCTGCCTGTAAAAAGACCCGTTTGAAGCTTTCAATGTATCGAAATTGATCGTTGCGATCAGGATGTTGTCTTCCAGCCAATCGCTTCGCATTTCCCTTCAATGAATATTCCATCTTTTTCAGTATACGTCGTACTGTCATTGGACTGAGAGGGTGCCCGTTCTCCTTCATCCTCTCGCTCAGGTGTCGTAGACTGCTGCGTACCCACTTTTGACTGCTCATCGGGTTTCCGCCTGTTTCGGGATCGACCATCTCTCGTAATTCCGCTTCTATCCTTGTGTCTTTTTTTCTGCCCGTTGACGTCCTCCCCCAGGTAAACGAATTTGGTCGCTGGGACGATCGGCTAAGCTTTGCTCCAACTCTTGCTGCCCGCGCTGAATGGTCTTTTCATCCATGCCTGTAATCTGAGATAGCTTTCGTATCCCTCCGTGACCAATCCGATTTGCTTCCACGGCGATATACCAGCGCCGTTGCTGTTCGTCCAATCGGCTTATGAGTAAATTCATCTGTCGGTGAAATATTTTATCAGTATGGTTTGCTTCCTCCTGACATTGGTTACACTGGCATTTATGCACTTCTGTGATTGGCATTTGGTTTCTACTCCGTTTTTTGATTTGTGGTATTGTACTTCCTTTTCTTCCTTTGCTACCATATTTTTGAGGTTAAACGGAGGTTGATTTTATACAGATACTTAGAGTCCCGCTTTTTACGCTGTAGCACCGGTAGTAGTAGCACTCCGTAGCACATCTGACACCTTGGAGTGTGCTTTTCCACCCACATAGCCAAATACAGATTCTTCGATTTTTCGTTGCGATAACCCTTCGTCTCGCAACTGTAAGATACGCTTATCTTCTGTATCGTCTATATCCTCACTACCTTCTATATTATTATCACTAGAAAGCCATACTGGTTCAGGTAATTCTGCAACCTGTCTTTGT
>CAJBRY010000151.1 GCA_903958085.1 uncultured Geobacteraceae bacterium | reverse complement strand
TTGCTTATGCACTTGCCTATCCTGAGAGAATATCGTCTGGTGTAAATCCACTCGATCTGACGGCATTTTCAGGGTTGACCTTTCAAAATCCTGATCACGAAAAATTCAAATGTCTGCGCTTAGCTTATCGGGCGATCAATTCTGGCGAAAGCATGCCGGCTGTTATGAATGCAGCCAATGAAATAGCCGTATCTGAATTTCTGGAAGGGCGCATCGGGTTCACCCAGATTCCTGAAGTGATTGAACTAACCATGGATGCCCACAGTTCACATGATCTGAAATCTATTGAAGAAGTGTTAAAATCGGATTTATGGGGCAGAGAAATTGCCAGAGAAATTTGCCGGGAGATGGTGCACTGATATGATCGTTTTTGGAAAAGTATTTTATTTTTTAGTGGCTCTTGGACCGTTGATTTTTGTTCATGAACTAGGGCACTTTCTCTTTGCTAAGTTTTTTGGAGTACGAGTAGAAAAATTTTCTCTAGGTTTTGGTCCAAAATTATTTGGCAAAAAAATTGGTGAAACTGAATATTTGCTTTCCGCTTTTCCCTTAGGTGGATATGTAAAAATGTTTGGCGAAGGCGGGTATATTGAGGGTGGAGAGGTTCATACTTCTGGTGGCGTTGATAATGCTCCGGTGGAAGAGATTCCTCTAAACACTCTCCGAGAATTGACTGAAGAAGAGAAAAGCAAGTCATTTGCGCATAAACCTGTTCATGCTCGAATTGGCATTGTCATCGCAGGGCCACTGTTCAATCTGCTCTTCGCCTGGCTTATTTTCATCGTGCTCTGCATGGTTGGCGTTCCCACTGTAACTACTAAAATCGGCGAGGCACTTAAAGACAAACCTGCTGCTAAAGCAGGTGTCCAAAAAGGCGATGTTATTACCGCCATCAACAACAAACAGATTACCCGGTGGGAACAGATTGCTGAAATAGTCTCTGCCAGTAAAGGGAGTCCCCTCTCTCTCAAAATAAAGCGTGAAAACAAAGTTCTTACTTTCACCATAACCCCCGAACCACGCGTTTCAAGAAATCCATTCGGAGAAAAAGTAAATGGCTATGCCATCGGCGTGGCATCAGCAGGTGAGCTGATTACCGAGTACTTTGGACCAGTTCAGGCAGTGGTAAAAGGAACTGAACAGACATTGAATGTAATTAGTCAGACTTTCTTGTCAGTGGTTAAGATGGCGCAACGCATTGTGCCGATGGATAGCGTTGGTGGGCCAATTATGATCGCTGATTTGGCGGGAAAAATGGCCGAATCGGGTGGAGACATTTTTTTAGCATTTATTGCAGTTATCTCAATCAACCTTGGAGTACTTAACCTGCTTCCAGTTCCGGTACTTGATGGTGGCCATCTACTTTTTTTCTTAATGGAACTGGTTTTCCGCAGACCGATACCGCAAAAGGTTCGCGAGTATGCCCAACAGATAGGGATGGTTCTCCTGCTTGGCTTGATGGTACTTGCTTTTTACAATGACATTCTCAGGTATTTTGTTAACCGGCAGGGGTGAAATGAACGTCCTGGCCATTGATACTTCAACATCCTTTGCCAGCATTGCCGTTTCAGTTGACGAACAGATTGTCGCTGAAACTCTGGTTAATACAAATCGCACTCTTTCAGCTCGCCTTATTCCCGAAATTGAGCGGCTTTTGTCAACTGTTAACCTTATTATTGCTGACATAGATATTTTTTCTTCGTCCATAGGCCCCGGTTCTTTTACAGGTGTGCGCGGAGGTATAGCTACAATTCAGGGTTTGGCGCTGGCGCTTGGAAAGCCTTGTGCCGGGTTTTCCTCACTTGCCATGCTGGCAATGAATTTTTCTTTTTCAAAGATGCTTGTCTGTCCAATGCTTGACGCACGTAAAAGCGAAGTATATACAGCACTTTATGACTGTTCAGGGCAGATTCCTTCATCCAGAATCAATGATTCCGTTGTGCCCCCAGTCGTTTTCTGTGAACATCTGGCCTCGGTAACGGAAGATCGCATTATCTTTGCGGGTGATGGGGCTGTAATTTATCGCAAACAGATTGCGGATAGTCTGGGAGATCAGGCTGTTTTTTCCCCGTTTCAACTTAATATTCCTCACTCTGCCAACGGTGCATTCCTGGCACTTCATGCTTCCCTTAACGGCAATCTGCTTGAACCTTCACAGCTGTTGCCGCTCTATCTGCGCGCGTCTGACGCTGAAATTATGAAAACAAAGGCATTGAACGCTAGAGATGAAGTTGCAGCATTAAAAGGAATTTGAATGCAATTTTATATTGATCCATATTTCCCGGATTCGATAAATGCCGTTGGTGACGCCGGCATGGCCGGTTTTGACGAAAAAAGGCCACTTTATTTGTCCGGCTGTAAAAACTTTCTTGCAAAGTATCGTGATGATATCAAGCAGCTTCACTATGGTGGTGCCAGTGGAACAGATGTAACTCACTATCTTAGCGATATGATGGATGAGTTGAATAATAAACTTTTTCTATCAATTATCTATGATCTCAAGGGCGATGACACACTGCTGGAACATGTTACACTTGTCGCTGTCGGCGGGTACGGGCGTGGTGAACTGAACCCCTATTCAGATATTGATATTCTGTTTTTGCACGATGGTATTCTGCCGACTGTAACTATTGAGGATATTGCCCAGAAACTGCTTTATTTTCTATGGGATATGCGCCTTGATGTGGGTTACTCGGTGCGAATGATTTCAGACTGTATTGAAATGGCTTCTTCTGACGCCACTGTGAAAACTGCGTTAATGGATTCACGGTTTCTTTCCGGCAGCCGGATTCTTTTTGCTAATCTTACCAAGGTCATTTTCGGCCAGATACTCCCAAAATCGAGCGATTCTTTCATCAAGGAAAAGATGGCTGATATGAAGAGTCGTCGTGAAAAGTACGGCTCAACCGTTTATCTGCTCGAGCCAAATCTTAAAGAGGGGGAGGGAGGGCTTCGGGATCTGCAGACAGCAATCTGGGTTGCAAGGGTCAAGTACAAGTTTACAGATATGCGTGAGTTGATAATCAAAGGAATAATGAACGATGAGGAGCTTGAAACATATAATTCTGCATTGGACTATCTCTGGCGCATTCGCAACGAACTGCACTATTATAATAACCGAAAGAATGATCAGTTGACATTTGATGCTCAAGTTCATCTGGCAGGTTTTCTGGGATATCAGGATCGTGATCTGGTTCTCGCTGTCGAAGATTTTATGAGGGACTACTACCGTCATGCAAACAAGGTGGAGCATTTCACTTCAAGTCTGGTTTCGCGATGCATCTGGC
>CAJBRY010000150.1 GCA_903958085.1 uncultured Geobacteraceae bacterium | reverse complement strand
TGACATACTGCTGATATTTGTGTAGAGCCCTTGGGCGTCTACCTCCCAGACTACTGTGCGACTCTGTTCAGCGAGTCGGTTGAAGAGGTCATTAAACTCAAGTAACTCGGCAGTCCTCTCCGATACCCTAAATTCAAGTGCCTGGTTAAGCTTTTTGAGTTCCTGTTTCTGCTTCTCAAGCATACAAGCCATCTCACGCAGCGCCACTTCAGTTACTTTGAGCTGAGTAACATTTTTTGCGGAGCAGATAGCGCTAATAACTTCCCCATCATCGTCTTTTATTGGGGTGATTGTTGTCATGAAATGGTTGTTGCCTGTGGCAGAAGGAATGCTCACTTCCAGTATATCAATTTTCCCGGTCTGGCATACTCTGCTTAAAGATGCAAAACGCTTGTCCGCCTCCTTCTTAGGAAATACATCCCAAAGCGTCCTGCCGATTATCTCATCTGCGGACTTACCAATATTGCCGGCAAAAGACTTGTTGACGTATATATACCGACCTTCTGGCGTAAGCGAAAATATTGCGTCAGTAGATTCTTCAAGAAGAATCCTGTACTTTTCTTCAGACTCACGCAGTCTGTTTTCCATTTTTTTACGATGAGTGATGTCGTGAGCCGTTCCGCTCCCACCGAATATTTCTTCATCTTTCGTCAGAAAGAGAGCATTAAAAACAAAATGTACCTGATTACCTGCCTTCCCGATAAAAACTGTTTCAAATTGTTCAATTGATTCACCCTCCAGCAGTCGGTTAAACTCAGTCAAAAATAGCTCGGCATATTCCGGTGATTGAAAATCGAATAACTTTTTCCCCTGCATTTCATGGAGTTCGTAGCCCAATACCTGCTCCCAGGCCAGGTTCTGATAAGTAATTCCCCCATCCACATCACATTGCCAGACAAGATCCTGCGATGTTTCTACCAATGAGTGATAAAGCCGTTCAGAAGCTTTGAGACTCTCTTCTATCTGTTTACGTTCATTGATGTCGTGCCCAATCCCAAAAAACACATATTCATCAGTGCTGCTATCCAGAGTAGACGTTGCATTTGACACATACCATAACCATCTGCCGTCTTTATGACGAATCCGATATTCAAGCCCTTGCTGTTTTGTCCTGCTCTCCAAGACTTTTTGCAGAAATACCATGCAGGTTTGAAGTTCGTCGGGATGGATAAGAGACGCAAAGGATCTTCCTACCAACTCATCTGAGTGATAGCCCAGAAGCTCTTCCACGTTAGGGGCTACATAAGTGATAATTCCGGTTGGTGTCAAAGTGTAGATAAGATCATTGGCATTTTCGATGAAAGAGCGAAAGCGGTGTACACTCTCGTCAGCATAAGCAGCTTTGAATGCTTTAAATTTTGTCATAGTGAGTTTCCGCAAAAAAATTGTTATTGTTTCTGAAGTCTCATAGAACCAATTTAGCGGTGGAATTATATATCGATTTTTTGGGGGATTGCAAAGGATAAATTAATAATTTTAAAGGCAACTTAGCTTTTAAATTGCTTAACGTTTTAAATTGCTGCATTTCTTCCACTAACTTGTAAAAAGCACCCCAGCATCATTAATAATGGAAGTTCCTCCAAATTATGCCATTGCGGCGTAATTTCAACTTCAGACTGGACTTTAATTAAATCAAATCGCTTTGCTTTCAGTACAAACAGTAATTCGTCCATGGCATTAAAAAAATTCCATTCAGCTCCACATAACCCCTTTGTTTTCCAGTAAAAGCGCGTTCCGAAGATAAATTCCACATTTCCGCCACCCCAAAACCCGGGTTTATATATGGCATAGTTTTCATCTGCCCCGGTCTTCCGGATAATTATGCACGGCTTAAAATGGCGCCACTCTTCACTGAACGTCCAGCTTTCCTGCTCTGCGACTTCTGAATATATCGTATCACAAGCCAGCGAAACTGTTTCAAAATGTAGTATTGCTAATAAGCTATCTGTAGTACGCAATTCAAAATGTCGCTCAAGTGTGTCAGGCTGAGTCCAATCAAGCTTTAAATGAAGATTGCTGTTTGATTTATTCATAGAAGGGGGCTGTTATTGCTTCAAATAGCCAAAGACTGGAGACCCCTCCACAAAGGTGGAGGGGTCTATAATGAGGAATTATTTCAGTAAAATTTCGATTTTTGCCGTTTTTCTTGTCTCTGCAAGGTATTTTTGTACAGCCTCGTTAACTTTCTGCCCCTTCAAAAAATCTTCAATTTTTAATTTTACGTCCTTGAAATCAGCAAATTCAGCCGGTTTCTTCTCGACCAGCTTTATTATGTGATATCCAAACTGAGTCTCAACAACATCACTAATCTCACCCGCTTGAAGTGCAAACGCGGCTTTTTCAAATGGCTGAACCATCTGCCCCTTTCCAAAAAAACCAAGATCCCCCCCCTTTTGTGCACTTGGGCAGGTAGAATTATCTTTGGCCAAAGCTGCAAAATCAGCACCGCCGGATAGCTCTTTCTTCAGCTTATCAGCCTTCTCACGGGCTTTTTTCTTGTCATCATCTGTGGCCTTACTGTCAACCCCAATAAGAATATGGCTGGCTTTGGCCGTCTCATCCTTTTTGAATTTATCAGGATTCTTTTCGTAGAACTCACGGCTTTCAGCTTCTGAAACAGTAATTTTAGAGATAAATGTTGTTTCAACGAAGCTGGAGATCAGCAAATCTCTGCGTGTATACTCGCGAAGATCCTTTTCGTCCATTTCCAAATCCTTGATGGTATTCTTGAATTCCTGCTCATCCTTAAAGCGTACCTTTCCCTGAGCAACCTTGGCATCAATCTGTTTATCAAGATCCTTGATTTCAAGCTTTCCGGCAGCTTGATAAAGCAACTCGGCAGATATCAGCTGATCAATAATCTGAGTGTCAATGGCG
>CAJBRY010000149.1 GCA_903958085.1 uncultured Geobacteraceae bacterium | reverse complement strand
TCCATGCCCGTGCATTATTACTGTGTGATGCCGGTGCGGATGGTCCGGCATGGAATGTTGCTGATGTTGCAGCAGCTCTTGGGGTAACCAGCAGGTCGATTGAGCACCTCAAGAAACGCTTTGTGGAGGATGGCCTGGAATCTGCGATTGAACGTAAGCCAAGGGAAAAGCCGCCACGAGAAGTGATCTTTGATGGCGCATTTGAAGCAAGATTGATCGCATTGGCCTGTTCAGATGCCCCAGATGGGCGTCGGCGATGGACGGTCAGGCTACTGGCCGACAAGGCCGTCGAGCTTAGCTTTGCCGAATCCGTTTCGCATATGACCGTACAGCGGGTTTTAAAAAAAACGAACTTAAGCCTCACCTCAGCAAGTACTGGAAAATCCCTCCCGCAGGGAGTGCGGCCTTTGTAGCGCATATGGAGGATGTCCTGGAAATATACCATATGCCGTATGATCCTGATTACCCAGTGGTGTGCATGGATGAATCTTGCAAACAAATGATTGGCGAAGTTCGCGAGCCGATACCGTGCACACCTGGACATCCGGTACGCATTGACGATGAATACGTCAGAAATGGCGTGGCAGAAATATTTATGGAAGTGGAACCACTGGTCGGTAAAAGACATGTAGCGGTCACTGAACATCGTACCAGAAAGGATTGGGCGATGCAGATCAAACAGATGCTTGATGAACGATATTCGAGCGCGACTAAGGTGCGCCTGGTTATGGATAATCTGAACACCCATAATATTGCCTCACTCTACGAAACATTCGAACCCAAGGAAGCCAGACGCTTGGCGGAACGACTTGATATCCATTACACGCCAAAGCACGGTAGCTGGCTGAACATGGCGGAGATCGAACTCAGCGTCCTGAAAGGACAGTGTCTTGATCGCCGGATTTCCGACATGACAACCATGCAGACTCAAGTGGCTGCATGGGAAAAAGAACGAAATAACAAAACGAAAAATATTGTCTGGCAATTTACGACATCGGACGCTCGGATCAAACTGAAGCGCCTTTATCCGAACTTGTAAAGGTTACATGGTACTAGTGTAATCTTCAACCGCCTTCTGATAATCATTGTTTTCCCGATGAGCATCACCGCGCTTGGCATAAAATTCGGGGATTGAACGATAAATTAAACGATAAAAAGTCTGTTGATCAGAAATCGGCATTTTGTCCGATGTTTCTATTATCTTCGAAATTTCACCTGATTTTTCTATTGCCTTTGAATAATCGCGAATTGCCATTTCATATTTTCTTAACTTCATGTATACATCCCCACGCGAGGAGTAGGCAATGTTGCTCGACAATGGATACAACTCAATTTCTTTTGAATAGTCTTGAATTGCTCGCTCATATTGACCCGATAGATAATATGCTCGCCCACGTCGGCTTAAGCCCATGACACATCCTACACTGTCATTTTGCGGATGCTCCAAATCCAGCTTAATGCCCATGCTGTAATCTTCAATAGCCTTCAGATATTGCTTCTTGATGACAT
>CAJBRY010000148.1 GCA_903958085.1 uncultured Geobacteraceae bacterium | reverse complement strand
CCTCCCGGCTAAACGCTACTATAGAAACACATGTGAATTGACTTATAGAACTTTCAATTGGATAGATTTGGCAAAATACAACATCTACGGTTGATAAATCAAATTTAAAATGTGAATTATGCTTTAATAATCACATTTATATTTCGTTCTAATTTTGTTTGAAAAAATAGAAAGTTTGCGCGGGGGTGTTATGAAATCAACGCGTGAACTTCTTGGCGGACGAATTAAGGAATTGAGGAAAGTAAGAGGTCTGACACAGGATCAACTTGCTGAGAAAGTGGAGCTTGCAACTCGCTACATCAGTTTGATTGAAGTTGGTCGCAGTTCCCCATCTCTCGAAACTATGGAAAGTATTGCTCGTGCCTTGGGTGTCGAAATAAAAGATCTGTTCGAGTTTGCTCATCTTCAGGCTGGCGGTGTGAAAGTGGAAGAAATTGAGTTGCTTCTGGTTGGTGCGGATGAGGAAAAAAAGAGAATGATTATGAAGATAGTTCGGGCGGTGGTGCGGTAAAGTCCTTTGGCTAATCTGATCTGAAAAATCTTTTATCGTACATTTCATAACTCCAAATCTGACAAGCAGAAAACCAAGAATGCCAACACATATCAAAAAGCCGTTTATCGGGTCTACCCATCTTTCCTATCTGCACTATCCTTCTAACTAAATCAGGACGTTCAAACGCCCCAATCATTCTTCTTTGGTATAGCACAACCTGCTTTAAAGACAAGATCAACTGCTATTGTCATTCTCTCTTTAATCCCAATTTATCTTGCCGAATATATCTATTAAATGCTATTTTTACGCACTTTTTAATGATTTAATGGAGGTGCTTTTTGAGTATTTTTCGTTATCTTACCGCCGGCGAGTCGCATGGTCCTCAATTGAGTGCAATTATTGAAGGTCTTCCCGCTGGAATAGATATTTGTGTTGAAACTCTGAACAATGACCTTGCCAGACGTCAGCAGGGGTATGGTCGTGGAGACCGAATGAAAATTGAGAAGGATACGGCTCAGTTACTGTCCGGTATTCGTTGGGGTAAAACAATTGGATCACCGGTCACACTTGTTGTTAATAACCGTGATTGGGAAAACTGGTTTGAGAAAATGTCAGCACTTCCCGAATTTCGCGATGAATCAATAGCCGTGACTCGTCCTCGCCCGGGTCATGCCGACTTGTCAGGAGTTATGAAGTATAACCTTGATGATGCCAGAAATGTGCTTGAACGTTCCAGTGCTCGTGAAACGGCCATTCGTGTAGCTGTTGGTGCTGTTGCAAAGTCTTTGCTGGCAGAGTTTGGAATCAAGGTGGGCGGTTTTGTCTCTGGGATCGGTGGAGTCGTTGCAACAACTCCGCAAGAACAATATGAAACTCTCTGGAAACTTGCATCTCAATCTGAAACATTCTGCTGTGATTCAACAGCAGAAGCTGAAATGAAAGGTGCAATCGATGATGCAAAAGCAGCCGGAGATACATTGGGTGGCGTTGTTGAAGTGCAGGTGACTGGTGTCCCTCCAGGTCTTGGAAGCTATGTTCATTGGGATCGAAAGCTTGACGCACGTTTGGCCATGGCGTTGATGAGTGTTCAGGCTATCAAGGGGGTTGAAATCGGCATAGGCTTTGATGCTGCCAGGAAGTCAGGTTCACTCGTACATGATGAAATTTTTTATAAAGATGGCTATCAACGATTCAGTAACAATGCTGGAGGCATAGAGGGTGGGATGTCGAACGGTGAACCAATTACCGTCCGGGCAGCCATGAAACCTATTCCGACCCTATATTCTCCGCTTCGCTCGGTTGATATGCGTACTCATAAAGCTTTTGAAGCGACGGTTGAACGTTCCGACACATGTGCCGTACCGGCTGCACTGGTTGTTGCAGAAGCTGTTGTTGCTATTGAGATTGCCACGGCTTTTCTGGAAAAATTCGGTGGTGACTCTGTTGCAGAAATTCGAAGAAATTTTGATGGTTATCTGGAGCAGATCCGCAATGTGTGAGGCATCAATTATTTTAACGGGTTTCATGGGTAGCGGAAAAAGTTCAGTCGGTAAAGTTGTATCTAGTCAGCTTGGCCGCAGTTTTATTGATCTTGATGAAGAAATTGTAAAAGCAGCCGGCTGGACAATCAATGAAATATTTGCCCGCGATGGAGAACAGGCGTTTCGAGAAATTGAAAGCTTTCAGCTTGCGAAAGTACTTTCCTCAAAGAATGGGATTGTTCTTGCGACTGGCGGTGGGGTGGTTATTTCTGCAAAGAATCGTGAGTTAATGCGAGGAAGCGGAGTTGTTGTATGTCTGCAGGTTACTCTTGAGCAGGTGATGGCTCGCATATCTGACTCTAATGACCGCCCCCTGCTGCTTGCAGACAATGCAACAAAACGTGCGGAAACCCTGCTGAATGAACGGGAACATTTTTATGCCGATGCTGATATTAGAATTGACACGGATAGGAAATCCGTGGAAGATGTCGCGGCAGAGATTCTATGCCATTTGAAGGGGCATATCACTTGAGCACTTTGACTGTTAATCTCGCTGAAAACAGCTATGACATTGTCGTTGAATGCGGCGCGCTCGCTTCTCTTGGGCAGAGGTGCGTTTCCATCGGCCTGAAAGGTATAGCCGCAGTTATTTCAAATTCCACGGTAACTCCTTTGTATGGACACACAGTGAGGGAATCTCTGTTGGCTGCCGGTTTTTCTGTTGAGATGATAGAAATACCAGACGGAGAGGAATATAAAAATTCTGCTACTCTGAATCAGGTATATAACGATCTTCTTAAGGCCGGAGTTGATCGCAGTTCATTTATTGTTGCACTTGGTGGTGGTGTAGTAGGGGATCTGGCAGGCTATGCCGCTGCAACCTGGATGCGCGGTGTTCCTTTTGTTCAGGTGCCGACAACACTTTTGGCTCAGGTTGATAGCAGTGTTGGTGGCAAGACAGGCATTGACCACCCGAATGGCAAAAATCTGATAGGGGCGTTTTACCAGCCACGGTTGGTGCTTATAGATGTAGCAACTCTCTTGACTCTTGATAAACGCCATTTTTGCGCCGGTCTGGGTGAAGTTATTAAATATGGTGTGGCTCTTGACAGTTCTTTTTTTGAATATATTGATGCAAACATTGAAGCGATTATGTCAATGGATTTGGATACCCTTATTGAGGTAGTTCTTCGCTGTTGTCAACTGAAGGCACAAGTTGTTGAACTGGACGAAAAAGAAGCTGGACTGCGTACAGTCCTTAATTATGGGCACACATTAGGGCATGCTTTTGAAGCAATTGGAGATTATCGCGGTTTGGTTCACGGAGAGGCTGTTGCAATAGGAATGATTTTAGCGGCCAAAGTTTCAGTTGCGAAGGAATTGTGCAGTCCTGAAGATTTTGCAAAAATATCCGCTCTTATCGTTCGGTGTGGTCTGTCTGTAAAAATACCGGATTTTGATCGCAAACTGCTTTTGAGCACCGTTGCTGCTGACAAAAAATCAAAAAGTGGCAGTATCACATTTATATGTAACAAGGGTATCGGCATGTATTCCATGTCGCACCATACTCCCGACGAACTGCTCAAGTTGAGCGGCCTGGAGGCATGACTATGCAGGACACATCTTCATTCTGGACTGAAATTAAAACACTTGAGGACCAGCTTGCAAAATCACCCAACTCTTTCTGTTTTGCCAGATTGGCTGAAGTTCACCTCAAAGTGGGCCTCGTTGAGGATGCCCTTCATGTTGCACGTCAGGGTGTACTTAAGCATCCCGGCTATCTTTCCGGGCTGAGAGTACTCTCGCAGGCCTGTTATGCCAAGGGGCTTAATGCTGAGGCGCTTGCAGCCTTAAAAGTTGTTGCAGTAGCAATGCCGGAGGATGTTGCATCTCAGAAAATGTTAGGTCACCTTCTTGTTGAGGCTGGGGATCAGGAAGCCGCCTGCCAGGCTTTTCGCGCTGTACTCGAATTTAGTCCTGATGATGTTGAGTGTCGAATTGAACTGGAGTCCCTTGAAAAATCATACGGGGTCGGACAATCAACTTTTGAAACTGATGACGACGATGACAGTATTATTGAAGATCTTGAAATTCTGGAAGAAATTGAAGTACTTGATGATGAAAATGAGACTGAATATGAGAGTGAATTTCTATCATCCGCTTCAGAAAATGCAGATACTGACCATGATCCACTTTCAACCGTAACTCTTGCTGAGTTATATGTATCGCAAGGCTTTATCAATAAAGCGCTTGAGATTTATCGGACAATATTGTCCGATAATCCTTCAGATGATGGGATAGCATCACGGATAGCCACTCTTGAGTCAATTGAAACTGCTCCTGGCGTACATGACCCGGAGATCGACGATCTTTTTGATGAGGAAAGAAAAGTTGATTCGGTTTGCGAGGACACTCCAGAAATACTTTCTCAGGAAGCTATTCCAGAGCCAGAACCATTTTTTGTCGAAGAGTCTCTTGATATGCCCGCTTTTGGTGGGTTTTCTGAAGCTGAAACAGTTCCTTCAATTATTGCAGCTATCCCTTCACTTCCAGTAGAGCCTGAGAAGACACCTGATCTTGCTACTGTTTTTGAAGTGGAGGAAGTTCCAATTACTGTGCCGAAACTTGGTATTGCTGACAATGCACTCTGCACGTTTGACAAGTGGCTGGATAATATCAGGAGGATCAAATCATGTCGCTAAGAGATTCACTAAATACTATTATTCAAACTGTCGAAGGAGCACAGGCAGCCATAATCATGGCATACGACGGCATTCCTATTGATGAGGTAATTATCGAGCAATCTGAATTCGATATGCAGCTCTTGTCTGTTGAGTATGCAACGGTGCTTAAAGAAATAAAGCGTGCGGTTGATGTGATTAAAATGGGGGATCTTGAAGAGGTCTCAATTTCTACCACAAATACCTCTGTTATAGTTAGAGTATTAAATGATGACCTTTTCGCTGCCCTTATTCTAAAGCGTGACGGCAATATTGGCAAAGGGCGGTATATGCTGAAAATCAAATCTTATGAAGTGCTTAGAGAGCTTGCATAAGTATGAAAATATTGGTACTGCACGGTCCTAATTTGAACCTTCTTGGCAAGCGTGAGCCGGATATTTACGGCAGCCAGACGCTTGGAAATATTAACTCTTTGCTTGAGGAACTATCTCGTGAACTTGTTTGCGAACTTTCAATTCTTCAATCCAATTCTGAGGGAGAGTTGATTGATGCAATTCATGCTTCGCGGCAGGATTGCCATGGCATACTAATGAATCCCGCAGCATATACGCATACAAGTATTGCAATTCGTGATGCAGTCTCGGCGGTTGGACTTCCTGTGGTTGAGGTTCACTTGTCCAACATTCATTGCAGAGAAGCATTCCGCCATGAAAGTATGATTGCACCGGTTGCAGTTGGTCAAATATGTGGCTTTGGAAGCGACAGCTATCTGCTTGGTTTACGTGCATTATTTAATATAATTAAAAAACGGAATGCTGCCTGATTGCTCTTTATTTCGCCAATGTTTTGATAAACCATAAAAACAGTTTGTAGTCAGGGTTTCATTTATGCTAAAAAACAGGCGTTCACGTCTGAAGATGTTCTTTGATAAATACTCGCTTAAGGCAATTCTATTTACTGACCTAAAGAACATTCGCTATTTATGCGGATTTAGCGGTTCAGAAGGCGCTCTACTGATTTCACCTGACTTCGCTTGTTTCTTTTGCGATTCTCGTTACACGGCGCAGGCCGCTGATGAAGTTCTGGGGGCCGAAATACGCGAATGTGGTGCAGTAAGAATTGAGGCTATTGCTGAAATTGCAGCGGAATATTCCTTTGATCGCATTGGTTTTGAGGCTTCACATACTACAGTTACTGCTTTTCATCGTATGGCTGACAAACTTTCTGGTATTGAACTGGTAGAACTGGACTCTAGTCTGGACGGAATTCGGAACTGCAAAGATCAATCAGAGATTGAAATTTTGAAATCAGTAGCCAGTATCGCCTCATTATCTTTAGAATCTGTTCTTTCGTTTATAAAACCAGCTGTTAGCGAAATTGACATTGCCATGGCGCTTGAGCTTGAAATGCGAAATCGAGGTGCTGACGGTAAGGCTTTTGATTTTATTGTAGCCTCGGGAGAACGCGGTGCAATGCCACACGGCAGGGCGTCCAAAAAGTTAATCCAGCCAGGTGATTTAATAACAATAGATTTTGGTGCATCCAAAGATGGCTACCATTCTGATGAAACGGTCACAATTGCTTGTGGAAAACCCGTAGACAGGGCATTTGAAATTCATTCTATCGTACGAACTGCACATGATTTTGCTATTGAAAGAATACGACCTGGCATCAGTTGTAAGGATTTGGATGGGATAGCTCGTTCATACATTAACGACAAGGGATACGGCGAGTATTTTGGACATGGCCTTGGACATGGTGTAGGCATGGAAATCCACGAAATGCCAACACTTTCTCCCCGCAGTAATGGGGCTCTTGAGGAGGGAATGGTGATCACAATTGAGCCAGGCATATACATTCCTGGTTTTGGTGGCGTGAGGATCGAGGATACCGTGGTAGTCAGCAGAGATGGTTGTGACGTTATTACAACTGCTGACAAACAATTGTTGATTTTGTAGATTCAAAACAGATCATTCAATTTGCAATTTCAGTTGTACCTGATAATAAAGATTACAGACAAAAGGAGAAAAATTTAAATGGATATCAAAGATCTGAAGCTGTTGATAAAACTTGTTACCGAAACAGACATTACTGAGTTTGAGATGGACAATTCCGACGAGAAGATAATTATTAAGCGTGGGCATAAGCCTGAATATGTTACTATGGCAGCTCCTGCAGTGCATCAATATGCAGCGGCTCCTAGTTATCAGGCTGCACCTGCGGGCAATCCTGTTTCCGCAGCACCTGTCGCTGCACCATCTGCTGAAACAGGTGATACTGTTAATTCTCCTATTGTCGGCACCTTTTACGCAGCTCCTGGTCCAGAAGCGGCTCCCTACGTTACAGTTGGACAGATCGTCGAAAAAGGGCAGGTGCTTTGCATTGTAGAGGCTATGAAATTGATGAATGAGATTGAGGCAGATTGTAAATGCAAGATAGTAAAAATCTGCAAAGACAATGCTCAGGCTGTAGAGTTTGGTGATCCACTATTTGTAATTCAGAAACTTTAATTCATTTCAGAGAGGTTCGCCTTAATGTTTCATAAAGTACTTATTGCCAATCGCGGTGAGATAGCCGTCAGAATTATCAGAGCTTGCAAGGAGCTCGGAATAAAAACGGTAGCGGTCTACTCACAAGCCGATATCCATTCTCTTCATGTCAAGCTTGCCGACGAGAGCGTCTGCATAGGGCCTGCTTCAAGTGCCTTGAGTTACCTCAACATAAATGCAATTATTAGCGCAGCAGAATTGACTGACTCCGAGGCGATTCATCCAGGCTACGGTTTTTTGTCTGAAAACGCAAAATTCGCTGAAGTTTGTGAAAAATGCGGCATTACTTTTATCGGTCCAACGGCCGAAAGTATGCGAATCATGGGCGACAAAATCAGCGCCAGACAAGCGGTGATCAAGCAAGGGGTGCCAATTCTTCCGGGTACCAAGGAAGGTGTAAGTTCTGTTGAAGAGGCTGTTAAAGTTGCCAAAGAAATTGGATTTCCTGTTATCATAAAGGCTACTGCCGGTGGTGGTGGACGCGGCATGAAAATAGTTCATTCACAGGCTGCCTTGCCGAATGCTTTTGCAACTGCTCGCGCTGAGGCTCAATCAGGCTTTGGAAATCCTGAGGTTTACATTGAAAGGTACTGCGAAAAACCGCGACACGTTGAAATTCAGATTCTTGGAGACAAGCATGGCAATGTGATCCATCTGGGAGAACGTGACTGTTCAATTCAGCGCCGCCACCAAAAGCTGATTGAGGAGGCTCCTTCAACAGTTGTTACTCCTGAAATTCGGAAAGCAATGGGGGATGCTGCCGTAAGGGCTGCCGCAGCTGTCGGTTACAATAGTGCCGGTACTGTTGAGTTTCTTGTAGACAAACAAAATAACTTTTACTTCATGGAGATGAATACTCGTATTCAGGTTGAACATCCTGTTACCGAAATGATAACCGGAGTTGATCTTGTTAGAGAGCAAATCCGCTCTGCAGCAGGAATTCCTCTTAGATATAAGCAGGAGGACATCCAGATCAGAGGTCATTCAATAGAGTGCCGAATCAATGCAGAGGATCCCTTCAAATTTACCCCCTGTCCCGGTAAAATAACGGCTTATCATCCACCGGGCGGGCTTGGAGTTCGAGTTGATTCATTTGTATATGACCAGTATTCTGTGGTGCCTAATTATGATTCATTGATTGGTAAATTGATCGTTCACGCTGACACTCGCGAGGAAGCAATCAAGCGGATGGCGCGGGCGCTTGACGAGTTTAGAATTGAAGGAATTCAAACTACAATTTTCTTTCATAAACGCATAATGGCGCATAAAGATTTTATTGAAGGCGATATTGACACATCATTCCTCGAACGAATAGTACTGGAGTAGATGCCATGGACTTTCCTGACGAACTTAAATACTCTAAGGAGCATATCTGGGTCAGACTTGAAAGCACTTCAGCGGTTATAGGTATAACGGAATTTGCGCAGGAGGAACTTGGCACTGTGAGGGGGGTCGAGCTTCCTGAAGAAGGTGATGAAATTGAACAGGATGATTCTATCGGTTCAATTGAAGCGCACTTTTTTGTAGGTAAATTCAAACCGATCGCTCGAATAGTGCTTAAAATAGAAATCCAAGTTTT
>CAJBRY010000147.1 GCA_903958085.1 uncultured Geobacteraceae bacterium | reverse complement strand
CTGCTGAAATATAATTTCTGCATCTGCTTTCAACTGCTCGTCAATTCTCATGCTGATGGTAGCGCTTTTTGCCATATAATCCCCCGATTGTTTATGTTCTGAAATTGTACTGCAAATGAATTACAAATGCAATCAATGCACAGTCGATGACAACTGGAGTTCTGAAATTGTGTAGTAAATGTATTTTTTGAAGGTCACGGACAATAAACGACGATTTTGCATATTTTTACCAGGAATGAATGTGATAGAAATGGATTTTGGAGGCTTGGATTCTATGAAACTTAACATCACAGGCAAACTGTTTTTCGCGATTTTTTTTGCGGCAAGTCTCGCGGTAGTCAGCTCTACCTTGATTATGCAGTGGAATCTCAACAGGGGGTTTTTGCGACTAATCAATGGTATGGAGAAAAACGGCGTGTCCCGCATGGCTATCAGCCTTGAGAATAAATACGTTATGGAATCGAGTTGGAACTCAATCCTTCGTGATCAGATGACGTGGCGGCAGATTGTCGATACGTCTTTCCCTGAATTAAAACCGCCACAGTCTGAGGAGATTCACCATCCTGACAGGCCGGAAAACAATGCTGCGCGACCACCTGATACTCTCCCGCCTCATCTTGCCCAGCAGTTCAGTCATCGTTTGTTCTTGCTTGATGCGAACAAAGCCCGCTTGATCGGTCCGGATACTGTGCCTGCGGATGCCGAGATAATTCCCCTGCACCATCAAGGCACAGTTATCGGTTACCTTGGACTCCGCCCTCAGACAGCTTTCGACAGCCTGCTGCACGAAGGCTTTTTACATGAACAGAGATACGCCTTTATTGTAGTTGCTACAGTTGTCCTGTTGTTATCAGCTGGGCTGGCGCTCTTGCTGGCAACCAGATTGGTGAGACCACTTAAAAATATTACCGAAGCAACTAAGGGACTGGCACAAGGCAGATATTCGGTTCGTGTTCCGGTGGATTCAAACGACGAGCTGGGACGCCTGGCAACCGACTTCAATGCTTTGGCGCTGGCAATGGAACATACTGAGCAAGCGAGACGGCGCTGGGTTGCAGACATTTCTCATGAACTGAGGACACCACTCACCTTTTTGCGGAGCCAGGTTGAAGCGATACTGGACGGAGTGCGTCAGCCGACCACCGAATCAGTCAAGGCTATTCACAATGAAATCATGCGTTTTTCACGGCTGGTGGATGACCTTTATCAGTTGTCCCTGTCTGATGTTGGCGCTCAGACCTATCGCAAGAATGATGTAACGGTATCCGAGGTTCTTCATCAAGCACTAGCCATAATCAGCCCGGAATTTTCGGCAAAGAATATAACAGTGCAGTATGAAGCTGCAGATAACCTCAACCTCTTTGGCGATGCAGAACGTTTGCGGCAATTGTTCGGCAACCTGCTAGACAACTCTCTCAAATATACCGATTCTGGAGGTGAGTTGAGTGTTAAAGTATGGAAGGAAGACAGCAGGGTGATAATCGACTTTCAGGATTCAGCCCCTGGGGTTGCGGAAGATGAACTGGAAAAACTTTTCGAGCGTCTTTATCGCGTTGAGTCTTCAAGAAACAGGGCAACCGGAGGTGCCGGACTTGGTCTGGCAATCTGTCGCAATATTGTCGAGGCGCATGAGGGAAGTATCACGGCGAAACTTTCTCCGCTGGGCGGGTTGTGGGTACGGGTTGAGCTGCCCTACTGTGGGAGCATCTGATGAATGATCTGATATTGATAATTGAGGATGAAGTTGCAACTGCAGAGATTCTTTCTGATTATCTACGTCTGGACAACTTTGCAACCCATCTGCTAAATGACGGCCTACCGGCTATCGCCTGGGTTCGTGAACATAAACCCGCCATGATTCTACTCGACTTAATGCTGCCTGGAAAAAGCGGGCTGGATATCTGCAAGGAAATCAGATTGTTTTCTTCAGTGCCGATTATTATGATAACGGCTCGGGTTGAGGAGATCGACCGTCTGCTGGGATTGGAACTCGGGGCGGATGATTATATCTGCAAACCTTACAGTCCACGGGAAGTAGTTGCACGAGTCAAAACGGTTCTACGAAGAGTTGCTACCTTGCCGAACCAGATGGTGACTGGACTTCATCTGGATGAATCATGCTACCGAGCCACGTTGAACGGACATGACCTTCAGTTGACCGCAGCAGAATTCCGGCTGTTTAATTATCTCGCAACCCATCCGGGAAGGGTATACAACCGGCAGCAACTTCTTAACAATATTTACCCTGACGAACGTGCCCTGAATGACCGTGCAATAGATAATTTCATAAAAAATGTTCGCAGGAAAATATCTGCTGTCAGTAAAGTTTCCGAGTTGATTCATTCAGTTTATGGGGTAGGCTATAAATTTGAGGGACAAGAGTAGCGCGACCGATTCGCACTGCTTGATTATTCAAACGGAACTACCCATTGGATAGGGTTCAGGGGTAGGTTCCCGTGGTTTCTTCTTTACTCCCTTTTACTTGATGAGAAATGGGAGACCGATTTTTTACTGCGAATATTTCGATGCCAGACTTGGTTTCCAGTGGACAGACATTCTCGCAAATGCCGCAGCCGTTGCAGATTTCTTCAACAATGTATGGCTCTTTGACCTCTCGTGAAATGCCATCCAGCCCGGTAGCGGTCGTTATCCGTGAGCGGATGGCTTTTTCCGGAATAGGGCAGTGCTCCTCGCAGACAATACAGTCAATTTTGCGGGCAAACGGCAGGCAATGGTTTTTATCGAAAACCGCCTTGCCAATCACTTCACATTTTTTTGCCTCAACCGGCAGAGACGGAATTGCTCCGGTTGGGCAGACCTGTCCGCACAGGGTGCAATTGTATTCGCAATAACCGAGGCGGGGAATTACCATCGGCGTGTAGACCCCTTCAAGACCAGCCTGATACGCCGCTGGATAAAGCGCATTCTTCAAGCAAACCTTCATGCATTCACCACAGCGTACGCACTTCTTCAGAAAGTCATCTTCACTTCTTACCCCTGGTGGACGCAACAGGCGCGAATCCTTTTCTGGAGAGCGAAATCGTGCCGGGAATGCCAGCAAAATCCCTCCAGCCAGACTACCAAGTAAAAGCCGCCTTTCAGGAAGAAACGGGCCTATCCCTTTTAATTTCAGAGATGGACGAAATGACACTCTGTCATGGGGGCACCCATTCAGGCATTCCATACAGAGGACACATTCTTCTTTGATAACAGCTGATTGGTCAAAGGTTGTCGGACAAAACTCGCGGCATTTTCCGCAATCGCTGCATAACTGAACCGGAGTCCGGTTAAATACGGAAAACCTTCCAAACCATCCAAGCAGTGTTCCAAGCGGACAGAGATTTCGGCACCAGTTACGCGTCTCAAAACGTTCCAGGGCAATGACACCAAGCAGGATTGCCGCCGAAAGAAATGTCAGGGGGTAGATCGTATCTCTGAACGGCAACAGATTGTCACGGACCAGGTCGTATGCAGGAGCAAAAACATCCCGCCTTTCTCCGATTGCCTGATACAGTCCAACCCAGCTTTCTCTTGCAGTAAGACCTAGCAGCGGATAGAGCAGAAACGTCAGACCACGTAGCAGAATGGCAATAGGATCCAGCAAACCACTCAGATTGAGATTGAACAGCGACGATGAAAGCAGCGGCAACAGCAGCCAATACTTAGTATTTCCCTTGAGTGCCATAATTGGTGCTGTCTTGCTGATTTTGTGGGTTATAAGGTCAAGGATAGTTCCCAAAGGACAGATCCAGCCGCAGAAAAAACGACCCAGCAGCAGGGTTGCAACTGTCATCAGCGCTGCTGGAAACAATAGCCAGGTCCACGATTTTACGGCAAGCAGGTAGCTGGAAAGGACCAGGGGATTAACCCTGAAAAAGGCATTAACGGCAGCATTGATTTCATCGCGGCCACGGTACTCCGTCTGAACGAACAGTATAAAGAAGAGAATAAGAAAAAAAATCTGACTGATGCGGGCTGTAGTGCGTTTCACAAATCTACGCCTTCAAAACTTTTATTTTATCCAGATTCATTTCTCCAAGTCCGCGTTTGTAGGCTGCAACAGTAACCGAAATATCTCCAGGCTGCATTCCAAACAGCGTAGTAGCGAAGGCATCGGCAGCCACCGGGTCGGTTGATGCAATAATTTTGTTCAATACTTTGACGTCGGCAATATTGCCGCCTTGTGGCCCGTGAGCAGTAAGGATGCGGGTTGCATCAATTATGGTGAGATGACTCTTCAGATGAGCGTTGACATCAGCAAGAGCAACATCCAGGCTGCGGTGAATGTAACCACGGTTCCCACCCATAATACCCATTATATTTTTGAGGCCAAGAGACAACTTGGATAGTCCGTGGTGTTTAGCAATAGGAAGGTTGATGTAGACATTTGCCGAGAGTGCTTCATCGTACAATTCCCACTCCTTCAGAAATTGTCCGTTCAATGTTACTTTTTTGAAACGCTCTTTTTCAATATGCTTGAAATCAACGCCTTTCATCCCTTTAAGGGCTGCTTCAATGCCACTGTTAACGTAGCAACGGCGGGCATCGTTGCAGGTATTGTCGAAAACCTTAACTTTTTTTGCTCCCGCAGCCAGACACTCCTCAACAACAGCCCGAACTACCAGAGGGTGAGTGTTGGCGGCAAATTCAACAGAGCGATCCCATCCGATATTTGGCTTAACAACAACCACATCGCCGGCTTTAACAAAACGCTTCATTCCGCCAACAGCTTTTATGGTTTTTCGTGTAATTGCGGCGTAATCGTTCCCTTCGGCAACGGCTACCAATGATTGCTCACGTGCGGCAAGAGCCTCTTTGAGCAGAGTTGGGGCGAGCAATACAGCAGTTCCTGTAGCTTTTATAAATGTCCGTCTGTTCATGGAATCCTCCATCTGCTAGCGATTTGGAATTGGCCATCCCTGTTCATATCCTTCAGGGTAGAAGTTCTCTTTTGTGCGATTATAATATCCAAACTGCAGGCGAGGAAAATCTTTTTTCAGAAGCTGCATCAGGCGGTACATACCGATTCCGTTGCCCTGCACTCCCATTTCGCGGTTGTAATATTCCGGGTCAATCGAGAGGTTACGCATCTGAATCATATCAATGCCGGTATCGGCTACAAAATTGAGCAGTGCTTCAACTTCCTCATTTGAATCTGTTACGCCGGGAGAAACCAGATAGTTTATGGAGGTATAGCGCCCCTCCTTTTTGGCTATCTTAACCGACTGCAGTACGTCACTGAATTTATATCCTCTGGGACGATAATAACGGTTATATACATCTTCTCTCACCGAATTCATCGAAAAACGAAATGAGTCCATCCCTGCATCGCACAATAGCTGAACTCGACCAGGAATCGAACCGTTTGAATTAAAATTGACGGTACCGCGCGAAGTTGCTGCTTTCATACGCATGGTGGCTTCGATGATAGTATCAGCCTGCAGGATTGGATCCCCTTCGCACCCCTGCCCATAAGAAACAATCGACTGTTCCGCCTGTTCCAGATGAGGAATGGCAATTTCGCACAACTCCTCCGGTGTAGGAACAAAACTGATTCGCTCATGATTTGCCGGACAGCAGTCAGATTCCTGAAGACTGATACACCCCAGACAAGCCGAGTTGCAGGCCGGTGAGGTCGGCAATGGCGCTTCCCAGCGGCGATAAAAGAGGTTCTTCGCAGCAAAACAGTGATAATCCAGAGCACAGCGCGAAAGTTGCTCCAGAAGCCTGTTATCCGGCATATGTTTAAGCATTTCCCGCACTTGCGGATCAAGTGTGCGATCATCATAATTAACCGGATTCCAGTTGCTGTTGTTATCGACTTTTGTTGCCGCAACTACAAAACATTCACGTTCTTCATCCCAACCAACCGCGGTATAGGACCAAAGCGGCAGGAGTGCTGTTTTTGTCGAATAATCACAAGCAGGCAGAAGCGTACGCAGATAACCAGGCGCCATAAAAGCCGAAACTGCCTGGATACGCTGACTCCGCTTTCCTTCACGCAGAGTGTCGACAGTGACAAAACTTTTTTTGCGGGCGTCCCAGGCGACCGGAGCCATAGCCGGCATAGAGAAAAGTCTGCTGTCTTCGGGAAGCGGTATAAGTTCAACTTTTTCCGGCAGAATCGGAATATTTCCGCTCATTCCAGCCATGCAGAGTTCAGGGTGGTCGAATATATTTCCTTTATGATCGGCATACAGCATTTTAGGGAGATGTAGTGCCACGTTGCTACTCCTGAAACTATCATATTTACTGGAAGCAAAGACAAGACAGACTACCGCTATATTTTTTCATGTCAAGCGGTAATGTTTTGTGGTTGCATACATTGGAAATATGCTTAAGAATGCAAAACGCTATATAATTTAACTGGTATCAGGGATTCCACTCATGTTTAGAATTTTAACATCCGTAGCTTTAAGCACTCTAATCTTTGCTTTTCAGGCTTTTGCCGCGGCACCGCAACCGACGCTGGACACGCTAAAAAGTCAGTATACTACCCAATTTTCCGGAACTGCTCCGGTCAAATGGGGCGAAAACGTTCCGGGCGTTAGGAGGCGGCTTGACACTGATGAGAAGGTGATTGCGTTGACTCTTGACGCTTGCGGCAGTGCCAAAGGAAAGGGAGTGGACTCTCGCCTGATGGAATTTTTGATTCGAGAGCAGATTCCGGCGACACTCTTTCTCAATGGCCGCTGGATCGACGCTAATCCTGCTCTGTTTAAACAACTGTCGTCTAATCCGCTCTTTGAAATTGCAAACCATGGAATTATGCATAAACCTGCTTCAGTCAGCGGCAAATCGGTATATGGGATTTCAGGCACAAGGAATGTTGGTGAGGTTGTTGAGGAAATCGAACTGAATGCTCGTAAGATAGAGGCAATAAGCGGAGTGCGCCCTAAACTGTACCGTTCCGGAACCGCTTATTACGATGAGGTCGCAGTGCAAATATCGCAGAATCTTGGGCACGAGGTTGCAGGGTACTCATTGCTTGGGGATGGCGGTGCTACATTCAGCGCCGCTCAGGTAAAAGCGGCGCTGCTGAAAGCTCTGCCAGGTGACATTGCTCTTATGCATATGAATCATCCTGAGACTGGAACTGGTGAAGGAATTATTGCGGCAATTCCGGAACTGAAAAAGCGGGGTTTCAAATTTGTAAGAATGTCGGACTATGCCCTAAAATAATGGGAAACCGTATTCAAACCGCCGCTTTCAGCTCTATCTCTTACAACAGATGAAAAACCCGGCCTGCACCGTAAAATAAAATTATCTGCATGCCTCTATCAGTTCATTAAGCACAGTCTCCGCCTGACTATATGGCACTTGACAGGTTCCGACTTTTTTATGTCCTCCCCCCCCATACTTTAGCATCAAAGAACCGACATCAACAGTTGCGGTTCTATTAAGAATGCTGTATCCAACAGAAATAGCCACAAATTCTTTTCCTCTTCCGTCAATCATCCTTATCGAAATGTTGGTTTCCGGATAGAGCGAATAAATCAGGAATCTGTTAGAAGGGGGTATTTCATCGGCTCCACGCGCATCTGTGACAAGAACCGGACCACAAATTATGGATTTTTCCTTGAGAAACTCACGCGCTTTTTGATCATTTGCACGATAGCGTTCTATGCGTTCCTTGGTATCAGGAAGATTCAGTATTTCCTCAATCGATTTTGTTCTGATATGTTCAACAAGGTCATTCATGTAAGCAAGGTTGCTGATACGGTAGCTTTTATGATAACCAAGACCAGTCCTCGGATCGCATATAAAGCCAAGAAGAACCCAGCCTGTTGGGCTTAAAATTTCATATTCAGTCAGCTGCCCGGAATCCACCCTGTCTACATACTCAAGCATCTCCTTAAAACGACCAAACTTCTCAACGCCATAATAATCACTGACAACCCGAGCTGCACTTGGTGCCGATTTACTGCATCCTTCATATTTTCCTTCCAGCTCAAGACGCTCATGCTCGCTGGAATGATGATCAAACCAAAGACCGCACCCTGGGACAAACGGCACATTTGCAAGGATATCATTTATATCAACCGGCACCTTGCCATCCTGCAAGTCCTTGGGATGTGCATATACCATTTCATCCATCAGTCCCATCTCTTTAAGCAGCACAGCACAACAGATACCATCAAAATCGGAACGGGTTAATAGTCTCATCTACACTCCTCCATGAACTTAAATAGAATTTTGTAATGCCATGTTATTGAGGGGTAATAGTACCACTAACGTGCTAAATGGCAAATTGATATTGCACTGGTTCTCAACATATTGCATAGTTGAGAAAATATTTCTGTTCGGAATATGTCTGGAGCAGCCAAATGAATATAATGACAGTGGATGATTCAAAAGCGGTACGCCTTACGATCGCTCTTGCTTTAAAGCAAGCTGGTCATGGCGTTGTAGAAGCATCATGCGGTGAGGATGCGCTGGAAAAACTTAAAACTGAAAAAGTTGATCTGATAATCAGCGATTTCAATATGCCTGGTATGGATGGCAGTCAGTTGGTGCGGCATATTAAAGCTAATCCTGATTTTAATGCTATTCCGGTCATAATGCTGACAACTGAAAATTCCAAAGGACGACTATCTGATGCAAGGGCTGCAGGAGCAGTCGGATGGATGAATAAACCTTTCAAGGCGGAACACCTTGTTGGAGCAGTTAAAACCATTGGAGAAAAACTTGGAATTTCTTGAAAATATTTATCGGAAGAGGGCTTAACTCTTTACAATGCCACTTATGATGCTTCAACAAGCTTGCTGGTTTCAAGAAACAGCGCAATAGAACCATCTCCCAGAATACTGGCTCCGGAGATACAGACTACACTCCGATACAGTTGGCCAAGCGGTTTTATTACCGTTTTTATCTCCCCATGAAGTCTGTCCACAACTAACCCGACGCCTGTTCCCCCATGCCTGAAGATTACAACGTGCTGAACCGCTGGCGACGCTTCTGTAATCCCCAAAACTTTACGCAGATCAAGGCATGGGAGCAATTGGTCTCTGACCTGAAGCCCGCCGTTAGGCATAGCTGCACGACGTTCTGCACTCGGCAGTTCCATGGTTTCCAAAACCAGATCCATGGGCAGAATGTATAGATTTTCTCCCAGCGACACCATAAAACCATCAATCAATGAAAGTGAAAGCGGTATACTGATCTGAAACGTAGTTCCGACCCCTTCATCTGTTTCGACGTCAATCCTGCCACGGATAGATTCAACTACCTTGCGAACTACATCCATGCCAACACCGCGACCTGAAAGCATCGTGGCGTCCTCAAGTGTGGATAGACCGGGCTCAAAAATATATGAGAGTATATCTTTATCGGTGGAAATATTCTCGCGCTTGGCCAAGCCTCGCTCTACCGCCTTGCGAGCGACATTTTCCAGATTGATTCCCTGCCCATCATCAGAGACCCTAATAACGATGTTTCCCGAATCATGAAATGCCTTAAGGTGAACTGTTCCTGCTTCATGCTTACCGTGCGCGGTTCTTTCTTTCGGCATCTCAATGCCGTGATCTATTGCGTTTCTAACCAGATGCAACAGTGGTTCATGAAGTTTTTCGGCAACGGCCTTGTCCAGTTCTGTCTCGCCACCACTTATTTGAAGCTTTATCTGCTTTCCTGTACTACTGCTAATGTCGTGAATAATTCGTTTGAAGCGCTGAAAGAGCGTCTGAACAGGTATCATCCGGAATGACATGGTTTTTTCCTGCATCTGCTTAATCAGATTAGCAACATGCATCGCTGATTCTGTTGATGCAAGGTCACCAAGCATCCTTACATTCGCTTCCATCACGGAGGTTGCAGTAACCAGCTCAACAACCAGATCAGATAATTGATCGAGTCTTGCTGCATCGACCCGTACCACTCGCTGCTTCCTGGCGTTCATATCTCCGGCAGCAGCCTCATCAGAAACATCATCCTGAAGCTGCGGCTGTGACAAATGTTCTTCTGTTGTGTCTTCAAAAAAATGGAATCCGTCACCGTCCGATTCGGACTCAAGACCGAGATAGCTGTCGTCCAGGGAGGCATATTTTTGCTGTTCCTGTTCGATAGAATGAGTATCGGCAACCCATTCGCGCAGTTGGTTAAGCAGAAGAGAATGCCTGGCAGGAAGTACAATTTCTTTCTCGTCATCAGATGCACAATATTGATTCATTACGGAACTGATATTATCGTGGCATTTGAGAAGGAGAGCTACAAGCTGTTGATTAAGTAACAGCTCTTTGTCGCGGATACGCACTAGAATATGCTCAATGCTGTGGCAGAAATGCTCAACCGCCTCGAACCTTACAATACTGGCAGAGCCTTTGATTGTATGTACGGTCCTGAACAGCCGGCCAAAGTCTTCCACAGAAGTCGGGTTTGACTCAAGCGCCAGAAGAGACGACTCCATATCGGTCAGGAGTTCAGCACCCTCAATTGCAAACGCCTGGCGTATTTCAAGCAGATCCGGATCAATCACTAGCATTCTCCGCATTATTATTGCAGTTAGTCAAAACTTCAAACGGTCTAATACTCTTTCAACCATGGTTGTTTGGAAAAACACTCAGGACAGATACCATGACTGAACTGTGCCGATGAATGCTCTGTTATATAACGCTCCATCTGCTGCCAGCTCTCTTCATCATCTCGTATTTTCTTGCAATACATACAAATTGGAATTATTCCCTCAAGCAACTTTACGGTTGCCAGAGCTTCCTCAAGTTCTGCAACTTTACTTTTCAGGCGCATTTCAATGGCTACGTTTTCTGTGACATCCTGTACAGTAATAAAGATGTTCTCAATCTTGCCGATCTCATTACGAAGTGGTCCGGCGGCACAACTTTGCTGCATGTAAGGCAGCATCTCTGCCGATGAATGAGGATTCTTCATTGCAAACAGGTAGCGATGGAGTTTTTGAGAAAAATAGGCATAATTGCCGAAAGCAAAGACACTCTTTATAAGTCGGCTGTATTTTGCCTCTGAAAGATTTGGATAAAACTCCAGCAGAGATCTGCCAACAATGTCCTCTACAGAAATTCCGCTATGATGCTCCATCCAGCGGTTCCATCCAGAAACTGTAAAATCAGTATTTAAAACGACCAGACCCGTATTTATGCTATCAAATATCTGCGAACTTTCAAGCATATTGATTTATATAATCATTGATAGATTTTTTTAGCCATTCAAGAGCGCTCTGATCGCTTATCAAAAACAGAAAACCGCTGGCGTCAAATTCCTTGAAGTGGAACATAGTCTTGAAAAAAATGGCAAATGATTTATTTTTGGCAAAAGTCTCCTCAAGAGTGCTATAGATCTGTTCCTGTGAAAAGTAGCGGGGTGGACTGTAAGTAACAACATCCTTGAGAAGTTCTGCTATTTTACTTATGCAGGCTCCCATAATAATATTGCTGATCTCAATAAGTGTCTCTTTTTCAAGGATATCTACATCATATTCTGCTGAAGATGTTCCTGCGTTTTCGTCAAAAAGGTGCAGCAGTTTTTTTCCCTCTCCGTGCGGAAAAATAAGCACGCTTGACCCACTGAATTTCCCGCTGAAAAACTGTTTGACCATGCTCATATCATTACTGTTTGCAATATCCTTGCTGATAAGAGGAAGAATACCGTCAAAACGGAGCATATCAATGTGCGGGACAGTCAGGGTTACATACAGATTAATTACATCCGAGAGATCTGCAGCAGCTTGACCGAAAGATATATTCATTATTTCCTGCAGGACATCTTTCTCCAGAGGAGTCAGCAGGGGTGCCTGTTCATCCATGATTCACCCCCGCAATAGCAAGCGCCTTGACCAGTTCTGCCTGAACTACCTCTTTTACCGGAGGCTTTCTTACTATTGAAAATGCGCCAAGATGTTGCCCCCTTTCCTGTGTCTGCTTCTGGATATCTGCAGAGAGAATAATAACAACGGCATT
>CAJBRY010000146.1 GCA_903958085.1 uncultured Geobacteraceae bacterium | reverse complement strand
CCGTGCATCACAAAAGTCGATGATCCGCGCGCAGTCTTTACCGGGTGATGGTCGCAGCGCGCGGCCAATGTACTGAATCAATCGCCCGGAGAATTTCAGCGGTGTCGCCAGGATCACAGAAGAGATTTCAGGAAGGTCAAACCCTTCACCAACCAATTGCCCGGTGGCAATGAGAATCCGGACATCACCCGCCTTGATTTTAACGAATAGCGCCTTTCTGTTTCCATTGGATGTGTCGCCGGTTAAGACATCGGATAAAACACCCATGTTTGATAAAATGGACTGTAGAACATTGACATGGCTTTTCGTATCGGACAAAACAAGGGCTATGCCGCCATTTCCATTCGCTTCACCTGCTGCATGTTGCGCCACAAGTTTATTGCGCGCTTTATCGTCACATAACTGGGATAACATTTTACTGTATTCTGTCGTAGGGTCCAACCGCGTTTGATAGTCCGTCTGGATCGTGACAACCTCAGCCCGGCTAATGTCTCCGGCATCCACAAGGCCCTGCTGATCGACTTCATGAACCTTGTCGCCAATGTAGAACCATATCAACCGGGTTAACTGGTCGCGCCTGTATGGGGTGGCCGATAGTCCCAATTGATACCGGCAATCAAACTTGGTAACAACATCGGTAAAGGTCCGGCTCGGTGCCCGGTGGCATTCGTCCACCACCAGAAAGCCAACGTGTTCATATACATCATCAGCGTATTTAACCAGCGATTGCACCAGCGCCACGGTGATCTTAGCGCCGATCCGCATCTTACCCCCGCCGATAACCCCGATTTCTTCCGCAGGGATTCCCAGAAAAGTTTCAATTCGTTTGCTCCACTGGTGGAGCAACTCTTTCGTATGGACAACAATCAGCGCCGGTTGTTTCCTTGCTGCAATGACGGATAGCGCCATAACCGTTTTCCCGGAACCTGTAATTGCTTGCAGTACGCCAAATGGTTTGGTCGTGATATCTTCTACGGCATACTTTTGAAATGGTTTTAATGTCCCGGTGAATGTGAAGTCCACTTCCGGTAGCTCGCTCCGATTATCAACCACTGTGATCTGTTCGCCATGGCGTTTTGCAATCCGGATAGCGTTTCCGGTAAATCCCCGAGGGAAAGACAACCCGCCAGGGGCGATATGGAAGCATTCAAGAACAGGATTCGTCTTATAATTTGAGAACCCGCGTCTCTCATTTTCCAGCCACGCCGGATTTTTGAAGCTCAACCGATTCCGGATTTCAGCAAGAGTTCCCGGATTACAATCTGTGATGATGGCGGAACTGGTTATTTGTATTTTCATTTGTCAGTTTTCCTTGGGTCAACCACGATACGTCTGTCCTGGTACTCGGCCAGGTGCCGCAATGCGCCCCAATTGGCAATCCTGAAAGATCGAGCCAGTAGCGCCATGGTTCCATCAACAAATCGAAACGCTTTCGGCTCCAATGATATTTTCTCAATTCGTGTGCAATCGGAATTCAATTCAAATATTATCAGATTCGGTTTTCCGTTTTTAAGCTGCATAAATATTTCCTTACACTGAAAATAAAGTCTCCAACGTCTCCACGTCTCAAAATGCAATGGTATCATCGCTTAAACGTTGGAGACGTTGTTTTTCCAATGTCTCCAACGTCTCCAATATTTTAATTTTTGGAGACGTTGGAGACTTCCAGTTTTCTATGTCTCCAAGCTGTAGCCATTGGTATCATTGATTTTGGAGACTTAGAGACTTTGGAGACATTGTTTTATAAGAGTGTCAATTTTTTCATTCCAAATCAGACAATGAACTCGGCGCCTTCCATTGGCATCTTCCAAGCTGGCGGATATGTCCATGCCAACCCTGCGGATCAATGAACCCATGCCTTTAGGGGTCATCTGTTTTTCTGGTGGTACAATTCGGTTGAAATTGTCGCAGATAAATCCGATTGCTAACCTGCCTGATTCCGTCTTTTCACGAATCGCAGCAAGGACAGTTGCCAGATTTTTCTTTTGTTCCTCGCTAACGTTTTCTGGAATAAACCCATCTTTGATATTGCGGATTGCTGATACCGCATGGCTCAAATAATACTCTGCCGCCAGGATACCGCTTTTAATATCCCCTGTATTTAAAACTGGCAACGGGTTGTGACCCTTTACAAGCTGACTCTGGCATTTGATGGTACCAGACAGCCGAACTACGTATTCCACAGCCTTCGGCAGAAAAACCCTGATTTCTGGAGGAAGAAGATTTGCTTTGTCGATAAGTTTATTTCTCCATTCGGAAAAGACTCCAAATGCCTCCTGTGAAAAATGGATGCTTAACTGGTCATTAATATGGTGGTCGCTCCATCGCTTTGCATGGTCAAGTGTGGAGTTCCAGATATTACGGTTTGAGTCATTCCACGATTCATCGGTAAGCAGATAGTTAGCTTCTGGCTCAAACGTCCATAAAATCCGGCTTACCGTACCATCAGCCAGGAAAAAACCATCATCGGCGCCAAAGACACGCCGGAAAACTGGCGGTTGTATCCCGCCGATGATGTTCAAATTCATATTTATGGAAAAGCTCTCTGATACTCTTCCAACCCGACAACCTGTCCCACTCCAGATATTCAAGAATCCTTCCCGGTCAGTGCCTTTTCCGGACTTGTATTGATTTTGACCGCCGATTACCGCCGAAAGTTCATCAGCGTGATAGAGAATTCCGCCAGTAGGACAAACCTTTGATTCAGCTCTTAATGATTCGAGTGTCAAGTCGGTAAGCAAATATGACCGGCCACGGATCAACATCCGTTCTTTTTGCTTTTTCTGCATTTCTTCTGTATTAACTTTGTCAACACGATCATCCTCTGCATGCTGGAAGTCCCAAAGTGGCTTCATAAGCATTTTGACCGGTGGCGTTTTACCCTGTCCACTTGCCTTCACATCTCCAATCCACAGGATCAATGGAGAGGCCCACGACGCTTTTGGACTTATGAAAACGGTTCTTCATAGAACACTGCAAAATATCGCAAGTGAAGCACCGGCCAATGAATTCGGACTTGTGGCGCATGACCTGGCCAATTGGTGCAGGCTCTCGGAAATGGCATCAGGAAAAATGTCGAATGGGAATTTTAATTGTGGCGGAAAAAGCTCTGAAGCTCTCTCCCATTGGTCAGTCTCTCTATTCGGGTCGCTTGAACTGTCACATTTTAACGGACACTTCTTACAATCAAATGCTGATCCCGGAAAGCCTTTGCCCAGAACAAACTTGCAAGAAAAGCGGTAAGACTCATGGCCGGATATGTATGACCACTGAGCCTTGAAATGCTTCAATCGTTTCTGGTAGGTGGTATAGGATGTGCTTTTAGAATACTTCTGCAGGAATGGGTCAACAATTTGAAGAACTCTTTCAAATTCAAATCCAGCGGACTGGAAATAACTGACAACGATCATCACAAGATTATTGAATGTGGTACTGCCTGTCTTTGGACTTGCCGTAAGGATGTAGGCGATACATTGCGCAATCTTGTCGCGCAGCTTTTTCAATATTTCAGAATCAATAGGTGAAGACTCATTCATCTCGGCCTGTTCGCGGTGGACTTCTGCAAGGCAGTTCCGGTAATCCTCACCCAGATCAGGACATGAGTATTCAGCGCCATCAACTGGCTCAATCGCACGCGGATGCTTTGTCAATTCCGCGATCTGCGCTATGGTCAGCGATTGTAACTCATCCAGGGTCAAAGGTACCTTGTATCTGCCATTGGAGCGCCGAACGTTGGGCAACCGGAACATTTTGCCCTTACCCATGCAGTACAAGGACATATCCAGCGTTGCGAGTTCAAGAGTCTCTTTCCAGTTGGCCACAAGTTTTTTGTACGCCAATGGTAAAAACTGATCCCCTGATTCAGCACCCAAGCATTCAGCAGGGATTTCTGCATGGCATCCCTTACCGCCCGAAGCATAAAAACTTATCGCATTTGGGTCGAGCGTGTAATATTCTGGAAGATGGACAAGACACAGAGACCGTAAATCTTGAAGCGCCTTTCCTGGAGCATCCTTGCAATCGAAGTCGAGGACAAGATTTCCATACCGCGTAGGCTGATCCGGCTCTCCATCAACTGGGAAGCGGTCAAACACTGTCCATGTCATGAACATGGCGTCTTTTCGGATAGCCTCGGAAATAGCCTCTTGCGTGTTTAGAATAGGTTTCCAAACACGTTCTTCTGGTTCTTCTTTGAAAAATCTGTACAAGATTTTATCAGATTGAAATTCATACTTCATCTTTCAAGCCCTCATGGGGGGAGAATAAAACACTCGGCTCATGTTCTCTGCTGACTGTTCCGCCTCTTGCCGGATTTCGTCTGCCGTCCACTGCTGCCAGGCCTGCATCATTTCGCCTGAATGCAACTTGAAAACGACTTTTCCAAAGCCTCGACATCTTCCGTCAACCATGCGGTACACCGCTTGGAAAGCTTGACTGGCTTCGGGTAACGCCCGGATTTCACGCCCGCCCACCATGTGGACTTGGAAATGGGAAGCAGGCCAGCAATTCCCTTCTTTTTGTTCCCGACGATACTTTCAATTCTAAGAAATTTTGGTGTAGGTGTAGATACTGGATTCATGATATCGCTCCTTTCTTGGTACGGCACTGGTTCAGTAGTATGGGATATTACACGGCTGCTGCAACTCGGATCATGAAGATATTCTCCCAGGAGAGCT
>CAJBRY010000145.1 GCA_903958085.1 uncultured Geobacteraceae bacterium | reverse complement strand
GTTTGATAATTAAATAGATAAGACATTGCTTCTGATGGAATGGAGTATAAGAAGAACAGTCTTGTGTGTCAAGGAAATACTGACCACAAAATTGTAGAGTGTAGTGCCGATGTTTGATGTCGGGCGTGAATAGCTTTTATTATCAGATTGAAATTCTGCATTTTCGGCTAGAATGTTAATGAAATAATTATAGCGTAAAAAACATACGTAAAAACTCGTCATACAAATATCGATGCTTTTTAAAAAACCACTTCAGATAACGATAATCGGTTCTTTTCGTTCTTTAGATGCTTGTCTGAGAATACTATATATAACCATTTTGACAATTGGATTAGTTTTCGCAACTCTTGCTTTTTGTTTACAACTTCTAACACATGCCATGCATCCTATGCACTGCTTCTTTGCCGCCTGACTTATATACTTTCCTGTTTCAGGCAATAGTATGCCAACAGGGCAGGCCTTTGCACATTTTCCACATTGCACACATTGTTTTTCATTATAAGATGGTTTGAGCGACGGGTATTTGTCAGACTTGGAAGCTTTGTCAAGTTGAACTGGAACATCTTTAAGGCTCAACTGCTTGGATGCGCTCAATATCCTGGCTCCAAACTTTACTGCCTTATCTATATCTGATTTATCCGGTCGCCCCACTGCAACAGGGACTATATCTGAATATGAATGCTGGCCAATAAACGCACCGGCAGCGACAACGGTGAAACCATTTTTTGAAAGCATTTCTACCATGTTGTAAAGAGCAATTCCGCAATCCCGATTTCCGTACACAACAATCGCCGTGCATTGTTTTCCGGTTCCGCTAAAATTTTTGAGATAGTCTATAGCTTGAAGTGGAAGTTTCCCGGCATAAACTGGGGCGCCAACAATTAAGTGATCTATATCTTTTATCGCGTTACTCGAATCAGCAATAATATTTGCTCGGATATCTGGAAGAGTCATGTCCAAAACTATCGGATCTTCTGATCCCATCCCCAAAGCTACAGCGTCACATATTTTTCTTGTTGTGTTTGTTGGAGAGAAACACATAATCCCTACATTTTTATTCACTTTACACTCCTGCGATAACCATATTTTCCAGACGTTAATTGATCAATCAAAACTAGTAGCTTATATCCATTTGCAATCTTGCATAATTGATGAAAGTCATCAACCAAACATTTCAGGAAACCATGCGCAAAACAAATTACTGAATCAACGGCAGCACTTTACCCATCTACAACTTCAGTGTAAAAAGTTATGGATCAGCCAAAAATGCACCAACTACTTCTTATTCCCGGCAATTAAGGAAAGTCCTCGAAGAGATGATAAATACTTCGGGTCAAGGAGCAGTGCCCTTTCAAAAGCGGTTTTCGACTCCTGAAGGCGATCCAGATAATAAAAAGCCCATCCCAGTCCGTCAAAAATTTGAGGGTTTGAAGGATTTTGCTGCAGCGCCTCGAGGTGCTGGAAAGTTGCTAAAGCCTTCTGATGCTGTTTCGTGTGCAGATAACTCCGCCCCAAATTATTCAGGGCCTGACTGGGCCAAGAGAAATAAATTTCTTTCTTGGGCAGGAGGTGCAGACTTCTTTGATAAATGCTTATTGCCTCATTATGATTTCCCTCTAAAAAGGCAACAGCACCACGTGCTACATCTGCCCGAATGTTGCCGGGAGATCGGAAGAGCACACGTCTGAACTCCAGTC
>CAJBRY010000144.1 GCA_903958085.1 uncultured Geobacteraceae bacterium | reverse complement strand
TATCAAACGAATAACCAACAAAGCGGTGTGGCAATGCGCCCTCAGATTCCTTCTGACGCAAGTGCTGGCGGTGAGCCATATTACAAATCAGGTTCGTAAACCCTAAAACACCTTTTCCGATAAAACCCCACTGTTGTCTAATATAAGCGCTTAACCAAATTGAACTAAATGCAGGTGACAGTATTGGTGATTTAGCGAATCCATAATATTCATTGAGCACAATTGAACATCTACTATACGCTGACCGTTCTCCAGGTGTACTCATGGTTATTGATACTTTGTCAATTAAATCCACATCCTCACCACCACACCAAAGTATTGTCATGATATCGTCCTCACGCCTTGTAAAGTTATCGCCACACCTGCCCATGTTGCGTCCTGTGCCTGGTGGAACACAAAAGACACACGGCTTCCGACCGGAATGGTTGCCCCGGCGCTGCTCCATGTTGGCGTGCCGTTTGTGGCTACCGTAAGCGTAGCTATCTCAGTGCCGTCGCATTTGATGCTTACCACAACCTGTGCTGTCGGGTTTGTGGCGTTGTAAAAGGCCGACCCGGCGCAATCAGCCGATACGGTCATTTCATACGGCAACAGAAACGAGTATGAGCCTGATGCTGTTGGTTTGGCAGTGGCTTCGAAAGACAGGCCGACGCCGCCTGCACTTTGAGCCTCTACGGATACAGACATTGTCCCGATTGCTGCGTCAAGTTCTTCAAGAGGGGCATTCATATGAGCGGATTTGAACTGAGTGATGCCATCCATATAAGGTGTGAAAAAATCTGTTGTCATGATTCACCTTTTCCAGAAAAAGCTTTAAGGCTTCCAGCGATGTTAGACATAAACTCTTTTGCTTGGGGATTGCTGTTTAACATCGGATTTTCAAAAATCATCTGGGTTATGTTGCTGACAACTTCTTTTTGTTTGCCAGCGTTATGCCTTGATTCATCCATTGAAATAATAATTTGTTCCAATAGTTTGCTATGGTAGGTAAGTATTTCTTTTATTTCTTGATCCATTATGTCTCCAATGTTATGTCGAAAACAACAGATTCACGATTGCAAACCCGATCACCCCAGAATAACCGCTCATGGTAGCTTGTAGCATTACAGGAGTTGTTTCTGATACTGCCTGATTCCGTTGATATTTAAAACTGTAAGACCCGGAACATGCGTTCTGGACTATTGAATCCGCATATCCTGTGTCTGACGACCATAATTTACCGGCTCCGGTCATCTTCTGTAAAATAAGCGTAAAGCCTCCGGATGCTGTAGAAATTGTCTGACCATACTGATCAAGAACTGTAACCGTTATGTTTTCCTCCGGGGTGTCCGTACCTTCGCTCCATGGGAACCCGTTTATGTACTGCTGAACTACGGATAACGTTGTGGGTCGTTGATACGCCCATTTTGCGCCAATGTCATAAGTATAAATTTTGTCGGCTCCGCCTTTTACCAGGATATATCTTCCAATCTGTAGATGGCTTGTCGGTATTGAAGGCGCAACTGGATTAGACTGTAATGACGACCCTTTAATATAATCAACAATTCCATCTGATCCGATGCAAAACAAATCATACCGATAATATCCTGCTGCCGGTGAAGGATCGATATCTTCAGTGTGAAGCACCGTCCCCATATAATTTGAACCAATACCCATTGTTATTGGCGCGGGGTCATCCATCAATGCAGAGTCACCCGTTAATCCACCATAATAAACATAGGTTTTTCCATCGATACGATACGTTCCTGCGCTGATTATTATCGCCATTGTTTCCGGAGTTGTAGCCGTCATGACCATACCTGAAAGGATCATGTCTGGAAGGTCTGGGCTTGATGGCATGGCCGGGCCTTCTACGGGTAAGGGGATAGCCCGTCCTTCTCCGATAACTTCAACATAACCACGCACGCCGGATCTGTGTAATATCCGAACAGCGTTACCCGGTTTTAACCAGTAGGGTTTTTCCTTTTGGTTTCTGGGATAGTGAGCCACGACCAATTCACCGCTTCCCTGGATTTTAACCGTGCACTTATTGTTTCCCTCGTCAATTTGCCACAACACGGCATCTCTGGTTTCAGTTTTTCGATCTGCTCGCTGATCTATCGCTCTTCTTGCAAATTTTTTACCGTACAATCTCACAGAACCCATCCTTCGATACTGTCTATCAGGCCGCCATCCGCCATTCCATCCGGCTTGGAGTATGCTCTGGATATAGATGTTACGTAAACATTCATTGCCTGCGTCGAATACGGATGCACAATCTGCAAGATATCTCCTATTTCATCTTGCAGATGAGCTATTTTCTTAAACGTGATGCGGCGTCTCTGGGCCATCACGACTTGCATTTCACGATCTGCAACTAACTGACATGTTGCCACGTCATAACAGAACGGGTCCTCTGTTTCCGTTTTTGCTATAAATCCAATTTTACGCTGGGAGTCCATATCATCCGCCTGGGCCTGGAATGTTTGTTTTTCAGCACCTATCGGGAAGGCGTAAATCTCAAAAGAATAATTGGCGACAGCCGCAAGCAAATAAAAAACGACACTTACCAGCATCATGCAGGCAAAGATGTAATATCCACAATCCAGCACACACATCATCGATATAGCAGCCATGGTAATCAACGCAGCAATCGAGGCCACGACCACCATGATCAAATCTGGAGCTGCAATGTAAACGTCTATAAAATATCTGTCCGGGTCTACATACAATAAGGATATCTCTCCACCGCCTTTTTCGACAAACAAGATATTGATACTTGGAGACTGCAACACAACAATTCGCGGATTACTGCATCGTCGTTGTTGATCTTCAGAAAAATAATATCTTCTTGTTTCACTGCATCCCCACCATCCTAATGTTCCCGAGTCGCTCGTGATCATTTCCTCTGCATAAGTCACTTCAATAAATCCTCGACCCTCTCCTTTTATAACCACTTGATTCGTGAAACTTCCATAGGCGTCATCCGGAGAAAAACCGACCATCGCATCTGAATCTGAATAGATATGCGCAGCATCAGCAGACATGTTTATTTTTCGTATGGTAAAAATACCATCTGAATTAAAATATGGAAAATACCCCCAATGATCCGTAATATCCCGAATGCAATCCATAAGCCTTGTGTCTATCCACTGATGATCTATCGTATGGCTTCCGGTGATTGACCCTGTTGATGGCAGATCGATCATCTCTTCAGGCATGTTTGCGT
>CAJBRY010000143.1 GCA_903958085.1 uncultured Geobacteraceae bacterium | reverse complement strand
TGAGGTAATTCCATCTCGGTGGCAATGGCCCGGGCAAGGTCTGCCGACCGGATCTGATGACCGGATGTATAGGGATCTCTCGCCTCTATAGTCGATATCATGACCTGAATGGTCGTGTTCACTGCCTTCCTGAGGCTTTCGAGAGTATCTTGCAGTTTTTCCTCTGCCCGCTTGCGCTCGGTGATGTCCAAGACTAGTCCTTTGATAATGATATCAGCGCCATCCATCTGGTATCCAAAGGAACGATCATCAAACCAGCGCCAGTTGCCCTGCGCATCGCGGATGCGATATTCGACGCAAAACGGGTTTCCCGTAGCTGCCTCACGAATGGATTGTTCTACGTGTGGAAGGTCTTCCGAATGAATCGAATTTTGCCACAACAGTGGCTGGGCATACAACTGCTCCGGCGAATAGCCCAGCAAATTCGTCACGTGTGACGAGTAGTACACGCCGCCGCGTTTTCTAGAGAACGTATAGACAATGCCTGGAATACCTTCCACCAGAGATCGATAATACGTCTCACTCTCCAACAGCGCCTCCTCGGCCCGCTTGCGCTCGGTGATATCTCGAATGGCTAAAACCCTTGCGTCATAATCCTTATATTTTATAGGCCGTCCCATAAATTCTATTGGGAAAATTGTATTATCTTTTTTTAGCCCTTTTCCCTCAAAGTACGATTGACCACCTGAAGAGTATTGTTTAAGTTTTTGTACTGCAAGGTCTATTGACTCAGGGGCAAGAAAAATAAAAACGCTTTTACCTATAATCTCTTCAGCGGAATATCCAAACATCGTTAAAAACGAATTATTTCCATCAAGAAGTACACCATCCTTGTGAAAAACAAGTCCTTCCCAACCAGCATCTGCTAACTTACGAAATCTCTCTTCACTCTCCTTCAATGCCTCTTCCCGTTGCCCCAAGGTTTCCAGCAGGGAATTGAAGCCACCAATCAGTTCGCCGATTTCGTCTTGCCTGGAAATGGGCAGTGGTTCCGGATGTTGGTCTGTATTCGACAAGATGCTGAGTGTTTTAATAGTGCTAAATACAGGCGCAAGTTGGCGTTTCAACATCCACCAGATCAGACCACCCAACATCAGGGTCAGGAAGATCGCTGCCAGCAGCATACGTTGCTGCAAAGCATGGACAGGAGCAAAGGCTTCTTCGGTAGGCATTATAGCTGCTATGTACCAACCCGACACAGGAATACCTTTGGCAGAGGCCAGTATTTCTTCACCCTTCGGATTGATTGTGACACCAGAACCCTCATAGCCCTGAATAAAACTGTTAATCAGGGAGCTGATGCCGGGACCGGTCAGCACTTCCATGATGCGCTTTTTGTCCGTCGCAAAAACAATCGTCCTGATTTTCGGTGCAATCAGCAGATAGCCACCTGTTTTGCCATAACTGTTATCTGTAATCCTGCTCAGAAAATTAGGTTTGGCGAGATCGATCGTTCCAGCCAAAGCGCCAATCACTTTGCCCTCTTTGTCATGAATGGGCGTTGCTATACTGAAAAGCGATGATCGCAGCGCCTTGCCCATAACCGGACTGCCAATCGTTGTTTTCCCTTCCTTGAGTGCGGCAACCTTTTCCAGCGCTTTCATTCTGTCCTCTAACCCGTTATTGATCTCTGCTGCTATAATGGAAACGGTTGAGAACTGTTGGGCGCCTAACGCATCTTCCATATCGTTATGTAGGGTGTACCTG
>CAJBRY010000142.1 GCA_903958085.1 uncultured Geobacteraceae bacterium | reverse complement strand
ATCTCCTGCCATGAAATTAATTCGCGTAATCGAATTATTCATAAAATATTTGAGAATCATAAGCGCAAGAAGCATATTTCCTGTATGGTACGTTCGATAATCAGGATTAATACCGGTATGCCAGGCATAATATGTTCTATCTCGCAGAAACCCTAAACGATAAGCAGCCACTACACCATCAAAAATGAGCTGAAAAAAAATCATATTTCCGCTTTCGAACTGCCCCTTAATTGCATCTCTCCAACATCCCAACTCCGTTACCCCCTTTTTGGGTATGTAATCATCCTCCCAACGATTCTGATAAATCTTCACCATTATATTAAATTTTTCTTCAAATTCATTCCATTCTCTAACTATGGATAATTGTGGTGTAAATTTCTCGTGAATTTTTTTTAATCGGCGACGGAGCTTAGTACGAAAGTGTTTCTTTAGCTTAGCTAAATATTCTTCCCATCCCAAATTAGAGAAATCAACAATCACGCAACCCGTCATTCTTTTTTTTCGATAATTATTATTGATCAAATGCTTTGCTAATGTACTATTTTCTACGACCTGCTCCAATCTGACCCAGCGCCACAGATTGTTATAAGTCATATATTTTATTATATTATCAACTGCATCATGTGATAATGTCTCATTTGACATTATAAATGTATAAAAATCTCCAAAATGAATTGGAAATCCCCGCAGAACTGACACTCCACAATAATGTTCAATGCATAGAGGCGCTATGCAAAGTGTTTTCCCATTGTCGTCAAGCATCATCACTATATGCAGTTTGCGATCCTCAGATAAAAATTTCCACCATGTAGAACACCAATGATAAGTACTCTGGGGAAAAATATCAGTTTCTTGTTCTAGTCGTTCCCATTCAGATTTCAAAAATGGGTCGTCAATGGATCGAATTATCTTAATCTTCATAATTGGCTTTAATTACCATTTTTTCGGACCAGATGCAAAAAACTTAAATCTCATTAAACGGAACCTTTGCCCAATATATCCTTTAAAAAAGTCCCCAGATTTTCAGCTTGACGAGCCCATGTATGGAATTTCAATGCTTGTTGACGTGCCATCTTGCCAAGTTCAGTGAAACTACCACGGGCTGCATAGGCACAGCGAATTGCCCCGGCCAACGAGTCAGGAGAAGCATCTGAAGAAAAAAATGCGAATGGATTTTGTTCCAACACATTTCTATGTGCCGGAATATCTGTAACGATCACCGGCTTGCCGCAAGCAAGATATTCGAATAATTTGATCGGAGAACTTGTATTCCAAACATCTCGATTTGGGAAAGGCAGTATTCCTGCATGACATCGCTGTATTTGCATAGGGATACTTTCATGCGGAATTGTCTCTACCAGGTCTATCCGATCCTTCAGATTCAGCCGATTTATCCATTCGATAACTGCTGTCTCTCGCTTTGAACTGATCAAAATCAGTTGCACATCTATATCACGAACTCTGTCAATAGACTGAATGAGCCGATCCAAACCACGGCTAATACAAATGCTTCCACCATGGTAGATTAGTCGGAATGGTTCATCATCTGGAAATGACTTTTCTACATATTGAAAAAGTTCTTCGTTGACACCAGATGACCAGATTACACTTAGGTGCTCTGGCAACTCATAACGTTTTATGCAATATCGCTTCATTTCTTCGGTAATATAGGTAATTCCATCGAAATTATAACTCGCAAAGCGCAGACTGTTTTCAAATGTTTTCCACGCTGGATCAGTATTTTCGCAGGTAGGAAGCGTTCGAACGTCTAATAGAGTTTTGCATCCAATTTTATAAGATGCCTTCCATACAGATCGTATCATTCCAAAATTATTTAAACAATTAAGAAGGATAATATTTGGTTTTAGGTGCGCAATCTTTTCACAAGCTGCACCTCTCATCATAATGCGCCTTGATATTTTTTGAATCAAACCGCGCCCTATCTGAGGAAAATATTCGATTGGATGCCCACACAGCATCAATGCAGGCCGACTGTCACTCCATGCCGTTAGGAAATGCACATCAAAATCCCGTGACAGATAAGCCATCGTTTCGAGTCTAGGTGCCTTGTTTACTGAAATATCAAAAGAATTTATCTCAATCCATAGCAAGCGTGGTTTACCTGTGTCACACATACAAATTACCTTTGATTTTCAAATCAGCTAACTAACAGATTTAATAATTCCTGAAATTCTTTTCCGACCTTGTCAATAGAATGGTACTCGCAGGCATAATTTCTAGCTTTTTCTCCGATTAAATCTCTTAATTGTTTGTCATGAATCAGTCGTCGAACATCATAGTAAAGATTTTCGATGTTATGGGAGCAGTATCCCAGCCCGCCTGCTGAAAGCAACCGATTGGGATCAACATTCAGACTAACCACAGGCAGCTTACGCATCCAGGCTTGGATGAAGGTATTTGAAAATCCCTCATATTTACTTGTATTGACCAGTATGTGAGAGTATTTTAGATTTTCATTTACATCGTATTGCGAAAGTTCACCCAGATAACTGAGGTTGTTCAAATGCTCTATCCGCAATTCAATTTTTTTTTGCCATTCCTTTGGCCCTGGTCGGCCAATCATGATAAATCTCACCATATTATGTTCTTTAAATCGGCCGGCAAGGTCAATAAATAAGTCTGGTTGTTTCAACGGCTTAAAATTTGCTATCCAAACTACCCTAATCTCTTCCGTTGACTTCAATGGCAAATCCAGGGGAACAGAATGGAGATTTCTTAGTAGAACAGCATTACGGCGGAACTGCTTCTTTATTTGATATTTTTGATGTTCCGTTTGAACAAGTAAAAGAAAATATCGCAAACAGTCATATGATGGGATATTTATATAATGACAATGGACAATTCTATGTCTACCATACTGATTTCTATACTGGT
>CAJBRY010000141.1 GCA_903958085.1 uncultured Geobacteraceae bacterium | reverse complement strand
GGTGACAGTGCCGGTGACGATTGCCGTGCCGCTCTTCCGCAGGGTGCCGGTAAAGTTGATATCACCAGCCACATCCAGCAGATAGGCAGGCGCTGTCTTCCCTATGCCGACATTGCCGCTGCCGGTAACCAGGGCATACGCTGCGCCGCCCATAAAGCTGGAGTTGGTGGCAGAAAAATACCCGCCATAAGTTGCGATATCTGAGTCCCCGCTGGCAAGACCGTAAACAGCGTATTGAGAATAAGCCGTGGAGGAAGCGAGGTTTTTGAAATACCCGGCGTATGTAGTGCCGGCAGTGCCGTTTGCCTCGCCGTATACTCCGTAGTTAGCGGTCGTACCGGACGCACCGACGCCGTACACCCCGTAGTTGGTCAGTGCGCCGGTCACATAACTCTTGTAACCATAGTTTGTGTTGTTGCCAGAACCCGATACGGTTGCATTGGCGCCATAATTATACATGGTTGCGCCGCTCACAGTCATGGATAACCCGAAGCCGGTACCGGTGATCCCCCCGTTCTTGGTGATCTTCATACCACTGGTGTTGGCTGTTGTGCTGGTATCGGTAATAAGAAATTTTTCAGTGGCGGAGGTGGTCCCACCGACGGCGACATTCCCGCCAAGCAGCGTATATCCTCCAGTACCAGGGGTCAAAGTTAGATTGCCTGTCCCCCCAGCCGCAAAGGAGAGCGCGCCGATTCCGGCTATAGATCCGTTGGTAGTCCCAGTACCGCCGTTAGCAACCGCAACGGTGCCGGTGACATTGCCTGCTGTTGTTGCCGATGCAGCGGATGTTGCACTGTTCGCGCTCAAAGCAGATGTTGCCGTATCGGCATTACCAGTCAGGCTTCCAGTAACATTACCAGTGACATTGCCGGACAGGTTCGCGGTAATAGTGCCTGCACTGAAATTGCCGGAGGCATCACGGGCAACAATGGCATTTGCCGTGTTGGTGTTTTTTGCTGAAGTTGCGCTATTGGAGACTTTTCCGACGGTAGAAATAGTTGCAAGATTGCTGTCGGCAATAGTTCCGGTAATGGCAATAACCGGATCTGTCGCCGTTCCGGTGTTGGCAAGGGGCGTGGTGGCGGAGACGCTGGTAACGGTGCCGGAACCGCTTCCCACGTGTGTCCATGCCGTACCGTTATACGTGTACAGCCCGATGATGCCGTCGGTCTGATACACCATCAAACCCGTTGCCGGTGAAGAGATGGCATTCTTCTGCGCTTCCGTCATGCGCGGAGGCAGAAACCCTTTGGTACTGTTCTGAACATCCAGCATGGCAGATGCTGCCGGTTGGTCGCCGGTTTCGTTAATCGCAACACCAGCGGCATGGGCAGTGGCGGAGAGCAGCATAACTGCTGCAATAATTATGGTAAGAGTGACGGTGGTTTTTTGCATTAACATTTCCTAACGAATATCAGTTTATCCCCTTACCGCGCGGCACATTTGAAAATGGGATTACCACTAAAATACTCGTAAGTGTAACAAGCTTTGCCGAATAATCAACCGGGCAAAAATCGCACAGATCGCTGTACGAAATACCTTACATAGCGTACGAATTAGCTTGCTTTTGGCTTTGTTCAGACTGCCGGGAAACATATAGTATCAACTCTGCATCTGTTTTAAAGCCCATCTTGGTAAAAATACGTTTTTTGTAGGTGCTGACCGTTTTGCTGTTAATACCGAGATCGGCTGCCACTACTTTGGGAAGCACGCCTTCTGCCAACAGTTCCATAATCTGCCGCTCACGCCTGGAAAGACGTGAATCCGAATCTTTGCCTGTTTCTGGTTCGTCACCGTGGTTGCCACCAATGAGAAGGTCGGCAAGGTTCCGGCTGAGGTAGCGCTCGCCGCGCAGTACCCGGTCTACGGCAATCAGCAGTTCATCAGCCACCTGGCTTTTGGTAATATAACCGTCGGCACCGGCACGTAGCACCTTTAATCCATATAGTTCCTCAGCATGCATCGATACGACCAGAAAAGCGGCGGCGGGCAGGTTCACTTTCAGGCGTGACATAAGTTCAATGCCGTTCATGCCGGGCATGGAAATATCGAGAATAACAAGATCATATCCGGTTTCAGCAGCCTTTTTCAGTGCATCCTCCCACCCGGTGGCCTCATCGCATATGGCATTGCATTGGGGCAATTCATTGGTAATGGTATTGGCAATACCACGCCGCATCATGGCATGATCGTCAACTATCAGGATGTGTTTCAGCATATATTTCCCTCACTTCTCTGCGGGCAGCATCGCCAATACTTTGGTGCCGCCACTTTTCGACTTTGTAAATTGCAGCGATCCCCCACACAACCTAGCCCTCTCCCTCATTCCAGCAATACCGTAATGACCAGCGTCAGCATCCTGACCTTCCGGCATGCCAACACCGTTATCAGAAACGGTGATCCGAAGTTGGTCGTTATTCCCCATTATGCGGACTCGAACCGAGTTGGCGCAAGAATGGCGCACAACATTGTTGAGCGCTTCCTGAATGATGCGATAAGCGGCAAGGGCGACCATCGGCGACATCGTAAACAGTTCAGGAGAATAATCAAGTCGGCAGATCATGCCGCTCTTCCGGCGCAAATTCCTTAACAACCACCGCACTGAACCTTCCAGTCCCAGTTCGTCCAGCACATCAGAGCGCAACTCTGCCAGAATTCCCCTTACGCTGGCGATTGTATTGCCCAGTTCTTCCTTCATCGCAGTCAGCCGCCTTCGTGTTTCAAATTCCGGTGCGGTACGTGAAAGAGATGCCAGCTCGATATGCAGTCCCGTCAACTCCTGCGACAGATCATCGTGCAGGTCGCGGGCGATGGCTATCCGCTCCTCCTCCCGCTGACCGGCTACGCGCAGCGCCTCAAGTTCCCGTTCTATTCGGTACTGGTCGGTCATGTCTCTGGCAATGCCTATAAATGAGTGTCCAGTCGCTCCATCGGAAATCATGGAAGCATTTGAGGAGTGCATACGCCATGTGCCGTCTTTGTGAAGCACCCGATACGGAATACTCCGCTCACTTTTTCCACGGGCAATGATCTGTTCCAAAAAGCTGTGGCAGGCGTCTATATCATCGCGGTGGACAAAATATTCAAAAGATCACCCTACCACCTCTTCAACAGCATGTCCAAGATATTCCGTCCAGTTTGGGGAAACGTAGGTGAATATACCTTCAGATGTCAGAGAGTAGATGATGTCGTTGGCATGCTCGACATATTGTCGAAAGCGCTCTTCACTTGCCCGCAGCTCATTCTCGACGCTTTTCTGCCTGCTGATATCAATGCCTGAGGTAAGCCAGAGCTGTTTGAGATCGTCCAGCAGGTCAAAATACATTATAGATGGAATAGATGAACCATCCTGACCGGACATGCCCAGCTCGACAGAATTAATGCTACCTCCGGCGCAGACCTGCCTCCTGATCGCTTCGCGTACTGATGGATCCGCATAAATACCGATTTCCACCGATGTTCTGCCTATCATTTCCTCCCGGTTCATCCCGCAGACCCTTGCACCGGATTCATTGATATCTACATAGCGCCCTTCGGCAACGGTGGAGATGGCCATGGGAATAGATGAGGCATGGAAAACCCGCCGATAGATATCGTCTGCAATTTTGGAAATTGCGTCACCCATCATATGTGTCCTGTTATTTGACTTCACTAACCACTGAAGTTTTGTTTATAAAGGGGCGCCCTGCTTAGGTAAATTTCTGCAACCAAAATCATACAATATTATTATTCAATGTCAATTTTGGGGGGAGCCATTCCTCATCTACTGTTCATCGCGCTCCTGTTTACGAAGAGCACCCGGCGGATAACCAAAGCGCTTCCTGAATGCGGAAATAAAATGGTTGACGTGCGAATAACCGAGCTGGTCAGCCAGTATTTTCATCGGGATTGTTGTCTGCTGAAGAGCGGCATACGCACAATTGAAACGGTATTCCGCAATATAGGACTGCATTGACTGTCCATACTCTGCTGCAAATTCGTTGTTCAAGGTGCGTACAGAACAGCCGTATTGCGCAGCCAATTCATCCATGGTCGGCAATTTTCCAGGTGTATTGATCAACTGTTGCTGAACTGCGCGAGCCCGTTCGGCTGATTTCAACTGTCCCGGGTCAAGTACGGATTGCAGAGAATCCTCGGCCCAAATTGTTATCCGCCGGGATAAGGCCTGTACGGCCGCTGCAAGTTCGTCAAGAGAAGTCGGCTTGGTCAGATAAATATCGGCGCCGTTTTCATACCCCGCTATTTTGTCCGCCGGTTCCTTGCGCGCCGTAACCATAATAATTCCCACGCCGGGGTGCTTATGCCGTAAACGGCTTGCAAGACTGACCCCATCTTCGCCGGGTAGATTAAGGTCAAGAATCAGGATCTGTGGGATTCCTGACTCAAGTTCGCTGTTCAGGGATTCTGCGCAGGCTATGCCGCGCACCTTGTGTCCCATGTCCTGCAGAGCTGAAACAGTGACTTCACGCAACGAATCATGATCTTCGATAACAATTATATTCACGTCGGCACCCATAATTCAAAACTTACTTCGCTTGCAGATGGAATAGAGCGCAGCTGACCATCAAGTAGTCGTGCGAGGTTTGCCGAAAGATACAAACCAAGTCCGGAGCCGGTTTTACTGTGTGCACCGGCTGCACGGTAGTATCGCTCGAACACCCGGTTAGCATCTGGAATACCGGCAGTACCGATGTCATTGGCTATGCGGATGGATATTCCGGGGCGTCCCTGCCGATCGGCAGAAGTTGCCTCTATAGAAACAATTCCGTCTGTTGCACCATATTTAAGAGCATTATCGAGCAGATTGTTAAGAATAATCTGCACTATCTGCGGATCGCAAGTGCATACGGGCAATGCTGCAACATGCAAAGTCAGTTGTTCGGGAGAGGCACAGTCCGCACAAAGCTTTTCAAGCAGGGATGCAATATCGACCGACTCAGGAGTGAGCGAAAAACGGCCATGCTCGAGACGATCAGCGTGAAGGCAGCGTTCGATAACAGCGTGCATATCAACGACTGCGCGCTGCGCATGATTCCTGATGCCAGGTTGCATGGTCTCAGAACCAAGCGCTAGTCGGAGGATTGAAAGCGGCGTTTTTAGTTCATGGCTGAGCATGGACATGAACCGATCCTGCTCGTTACGCCGCTTTGCTTCAATTGTCAGCATTAACGCCAGCAGAAGTACACACAGGAGAACTACCAGCATACTGCCCACCAGCCAGATCATTCGTTCTCGGACACCATGCTTCAGATCAGCACTTGAGAATCCAGTCACCATGACCAGAGGCAGATTGCCAACTTTTTTATATACAAAAAGACGACGAATGTTATCAACTGAGCTGGTGTTTTCATAGTGACCGGACGCCACTTTCTGCAGGGCTTTCCAGACCGGTGAATCAATCGGCAGTAACCAGCGGTCAGCCACCGGCTCAGGCACACGCGCCATCAGCTTTTGATCTACTATACTCAGTAAGGCAGCAGTACTCTGCGATCCTACCAGCAGGTCCCGGTAATAGCGGGCAAACGCTGCCGGATTTACCGTCGCAAGCACGATACCAGCGAATCCTCCGTCAAGGTTATCGATACGGCGACTGCAGCGAAAGTGATACTTTCCGGTAACTCGTCCAAACTCCACCGGTGAAATAATCATCCTGTCATCAGCATTCGCGCTATGCACGGCAAAATAATCACGGTCAGCGACACTACGACCCGTCGCTGCGGGTTCATGTGCTAAGACGATTCTACCGTCAGAATCAATGATATAGATGTTGTCGATAAGCGAATGGTCAATACCAAGTGAACGAATGAAATCGCTGGATTCCGAAAGTGAACGCGAACGCAGGTAATAGCCGCGTACCGCATTAAGCATCACCTCAATATGGTTGGTCGCCTGAATGGTATGTTCAACAAACGCATCATTAGCCAGTTTAGCAGCATGAACCAGTCGAGTTTTTTCCACTTCCCGGATGTTCACATAACCGATGCCCAGCATGCTGACAACACCGACAATCAGAACCGTAACACCGCTCCAGAGCAGAAGAAGCTTATTACGAAAATACTCAACAAAGCCTGACAGGGAGCGGGTACGCTGCTCCCCCTTTGCCTGGCTATCCCTGAGCCGGTTTACCTCCATCCACATTACACATACTGACATCAACGACATGAGAACGATATACCCGAATACCGTCTTCCAACTGGTCGGATTTGCCCCCTTCAGATCAGGAGACACCGGGTCAGAAGAGAGCAGAATAAAAAAACGGGTCATCATCCAGATGCTCAATGCGGCAAACAAAACTGCCATAGCTTTCGTCGGAACTCCGCTTGTACGCTGCCAGGCGGCACGCCCTAGCTGTAACGCCGTGCGACTGTTGATAATGACCGTGGCCAGGGAAAAGACCATACTGCGGTAATGGCCGTTTGGCTCGATCAAACCCCACTGCCAGAAAGCCGGAATCGTTAAAGCGACAACTGCCCATCCCCACTGATCTACAACCGCCCGGCGCTCGTTACAATGGGATGAAAAACCGGAATAAAGGATTGGCCCGGCGGAAAGCAGGGCAACGTTGGAAGCGATGACAGTTGCCCATACCGGCAGGACAGTACCGATTCCGGAGACAAAGAAACCAATGGAAAGCACCAGAACGCCAACAGCCCAGTTGCGGATAACCAGCGTACCTGGTTGAAAATACGCAAAGAGAAGCAGTATCAGAGTGAGGCTTAGACTCAGGCCGGCGGCAATACTGTAAAATGTCAAGGTGACGGGGAGATCAAAAATAGTGATAGCTCCTAAAGCCTGAATGAATCGTTAGAATGACAGCCACGTAGGGAATGTAGCAAACTGTTCCACCGACCGGCATGAAAAATTCTACGATTATTTGTTAATTTTCTACGAATTACTGCAACAATAGTAATGCCGCCTGCCATATATAGCGAGACTACATAAGCAGAACAGCTGCTGAAGAGCTTGTGAATCTGCAGGAGAAGGTGGTAGCTGTCGCTTCACTTTGGTCTGTTTGAGCGAGTGCACAATGAATCTGCACGTACATTCATTTACATACCCAGTCCGGTTCGAGCCAAACGGGGATGGGTACTGTCAAACATCAGTGCCCGAAACCATTAAGGATTCTATTTTGTCCCACAAAGCAAAAACCGTCCCATTGAGACGCATAATTCGGATGCTCCAAGCGTGAATGCTTATGACGTCAAGCAACAAATCTTCGTTGTTCACCTGTTTATTGATGAGATCAGGCTTGTCCTTTATAAGCGAGCATAGCTCATGATCTAGACCATCTGTCAGAAATCAGGGTTGCATATATCCGTATCGCCACAGGTAATGATTGTGCAGCCATCGGAAACAACCTCGCGGCTCTAACGGTTCATATGTCGCTCTAATTCAATGCTCAGAATGGCAACCTTTATCTGACTCATACTTGTAAGCCCGTTTAATGAGGACATCCACAATGGCGTAATCAAATATTTTTGAGGCGGCAATCTCAGGAGATACTCGCTTATTGAAGTCAAGCCGGGCTTCCTCAATATGCTCGTGCATTAGTTCAAAAATATTGTGCTCTTTGATACCCTGCTCAACTAGCTTCGGGTAATATTGCCCTATGTCATCCATATATACCCGTGCAGCTCGCATTGCGCGTTTTTCATCTGAAATGAGTTCCATATTTGTAATCTCCTTTATTTAGTGAAGCTGCCGGTTACCATAAGGCATCTTCATCATTCCACGGTTGAAAGATCAATTTCATGGTGTCGAGGTGTAATGCTCTGAAATTACCAAGCTCGGGCTGCTGGTTATTGCCTCGACGGAGCTCGCCGGATTTTAAACATGTATCCAAAGTCCGTGCATTGTGGTTCATTGAGGCAATACTTTAATGCAGTAGCGCTGGCCGTATCAATCCAGTGTTTACAATGTTCGCCCTACACTTTTCTACAGATTCTGGAGGTAAATTTGTTTGAGAAAAAGTTCATTCCATCTCTGGTTGCGGAGACACTCAAGCGGAATCCAGAACAGTGCAAACATAAACAGCCGAGTTTGTTCAGTTATTAACCTAACAGCAGTGATGTTCCGCTTCAATTTCTTCAAGAATTGGGTCCATTGCGTCCATAACACCCCATTGATTTTATGCTGCCTTTGCGTTGAATTGCAAAATCTTTGCACCGTTCTTTAATCCATCCAGATAGTCTGACCATAATTGCATCATCTTTCTGCGTTCGCCAAGATGTGCCGTTCTGTTGTATGCCCTGCCGTTTGGATCTTTAACTGCGTGTGCAAGCTGATGCTCTATAAAGTCAACACGTACTTGCAACACTTCATCAAGGATTGTACGCGCCATTGCTCTAAAACCGTGACCTGTTTGATCTTCAGACGTATAACCCATACGGCGCAGGGCGGCATTGATGGCGTTGTCGGTCATGGGGCGCAGTGGGGTGCGATGGTTTGGAAATACATATTTTCCGAATCCGGTTAGTGGCTGTAACTCCTTTAAAATCTCCATTGCTTGACTTGCCAGGGGTACAATATGGGGTACTTTCATCTTCATTTTGTCTGCCGGAATATTCCACTGTTCGGCGTCAAAATCGATCTCAGTCCACTCCATCTGCCGCAACTCCCCTGGACGTACAAATAACATCGGAGCCAACTTTAAGGCACATTGCACATGAAACGTACCGACGAAACTATCAATAGCCCGTAATAGCTCGGCAACTTCTTTCGGGTCGGTAATGGCAGCATGATGCTTTTCTCTGACAGGCGGCAATGCTCCACGCAGGTCAGCAGCTGCGTCTCGTTCTGCTCTTCCAGTCGATACGGCATATCGAAATACTTGACCGCAAATGGTTCTAATTCTATGTGCTGTTTCAAGTGCACCACGTCCTTCCACTCTGCGCAGTACAGCCAGGATGTCAACCGGTTTGATCTCAGATACCGGCTTTGCTCCCAGCCAGGGGAATACGTCGCGTTTCAATCTATCCATAATTGTTAATGCGTGACCTTCAGACCATTGACCGGAAAACTTTCCGTGCCATTCACGTGCTACTACCTCGAAACTGTTTTCTATGATTTCTTTCCGGTCTTGTTTGGCTTGTTTAAGTATTTTGCGGGTATCGCCAGGGTCAATATTATGAGCAAGCATATTACGGGCTTCGTGGCGCTTGTTACGTGCTTCAACTAGGGAAACGTCAGGGTAGGTACCAAGTGCAAGGAGTTTTTCCTTACCACCGAAACGGTACTTAAGCCGCCAGCGTTTACCCCCACTTGCTGCGACTTGAAGATACATTCCATCTCCATCCGAAAGTTTATAGTCTTTGTCTTGTGATTTTGCAGTTTTTACCTGGATGTCAGTAAGCCCCATATTGCACCCCCATTTCATAAAATACCCCCATAAGATACCCCCACCCAAAACAAGATAAGCAAAAATACCCCTATATGTACCCCCACTTATGCCGGATGCAAACATATCAAAATGGACTGAAATGGACAAGACAAAAAGAAAAGCCCTCGATTTCTCAAGGGCTTTTGGATGTTGCCGGACAGTACCGGACTATTAAATGGTGGAGGTGGTGGGAGTCGAACCCACGTCCGAAAAACCTAGCATCTGAGACCCTACACCGTTAGTTCGTCGTTCAATCTAACCATCTGCCTGCACAACGAACAAGGCAGTCAGACGGCGATCCCGTTGAGTTTCGGATTGCGCTACGGGCGTTGCGCTTTCCTATCCGATAGTGAGTGACGCCCCCTTCCTACCATCGGCATCTCAGTCGGGGACGCCTGTTAAGCAGCTAGTGCAACAGGAGTGTTATAATTGTCGGCAATTAATGCCGTGCAGGTTTATTAAGGTCGGCCACCTGCCCCGACCCGGTGCTCCCCAGATTTTCAATTCCCCGTCGAAACCTTTACACCCCCATTAAAAATATATTCAATCTCTGTTTCTTGCTTTCAGCGCCTGTGACATTTCCCTGTTGCTGTCCTTTGTCTTCAAGTCCTCACGCTTATCGTACAGTTTTTTCCCTTTGGCAAGTCCTATCTCGACTTTTACAAGTCCATTTTTGAAATAGAGTCGCAAGGGAATTACCGAAAGCCCCTTTTCACGAATCCTGCCATATAACCTGTCAATTTCACGACGATGCAGCAGCAGTTTGCGGTTCCGATCCGGCTGGTGATTCTGTCGGTTACCGAATTCATAGTGAGAAATATTCAGGTTGTGGAGATAAGCCTCGCCATCACGCACCAGCATGAAAGAGTCGTTAAGATTGGCCTTTCCGGCTCGAAGTGACTTTACTTCGGTCCCTTGCAACACCAGACCGGCTTCCAGCTTCTCCTCGATAAAATAATCGTGATAGGCCTTCTTGTTATTACAAATAAGTTTTTCGCCCATGAATTCAGCATAACAGAGATTATTATAAAATGGAATGATCATGACGCCCGTCCTTGCATTGAGCGTTAGAAATCTATATAGTTTCCATCCTGACTAAATACCACTAAAGGATGCTTGCCATGACAACTCCAGACACCTTTTCCACCCCTGCTAAAAAGCCAACCGCTGCGGATCTGCAGCGATCTTTTCTACGTCATCTGCAATATACTCTTGTAAAAGACAAGTTTTCCGCTACGAAGGCTGATCTTTATCAGGCACTCGCTTATGCTGTGCGTGACGTATTGGTTGATCGCTGGCTTGACACGCAGCAGTCCTACTACATCAACGATGCGAAGCGTGTTTATTATATGTCCATGGAATTTCTGATGGGACGTACACTTGGCAACAGTCTAATAAATCTTGGAATCATGGAAGAGTGGCAGACTGCTCTTAAGCAGATGGGAATAGACGTTGAAGATCTTCAGGAGCAGGAGTGGGATGCAGGCCTTGGTAATGGCGGACTGGGACGGCTTGCCGCCTGTTTTCTTGATTCGATGGCTACGATGAGTCTTCCTGCCTATGGATACGGCATAAGGTACGAATACGGCATGTTCTACCAGAAAATTATTAACGGTGCACAGGCTGAGTTTCCGGATAACTGGCTTCGTTATGGCAATCCATGGGAGTTTGACCGTCAGGAACATTTGCATCAGATCAAGTTCCACGGCCGGGTAGAAAGTTATCTGGATGAGGAGGGTGCAAGGCGTTATAACTGGGTTGATACGACCGATGTTATGGCGCTGGCCTACGACTTTCCAGTTCCGGGTTATGGCAATGAAACTGTAAATACCATGCGGCTTTGGAGTGCTAAGTCGACTCGTGATTTCGAACTCGGCTCTTTTAACCAGGGAAATTATATCGGTGCCGTCGAATCCAAGATGCGCACAGAAAATATTTCCAAGGTTCTCTATCCGGCTGACCATATGGCTGAAGGAAAAGAGTTGCGTTTGCGTCAGGAGTATTTCCTCTCCTCTGCAACGGTACAGGATATTTTCTACCGTTTTGCCAAGAAGCACGACAATCTTGCCTTACTGCCGGAGAAAGTTGCCATTCAGTTGAACGACACCCACCCCACTCTTGCGATTCCCGAACTTATGCGTATTCTGCTTGATGACAAGAGGCTTGGCTGGGATGAAGCCTGGCTGTTGGCTCGTAACACTTTTGCCTATACAAATCATACAGTCCTTCCAGAGGCTCTCGAAAAATGGCCGGTACAGATGATGGAAAAGATTCTTCCACGCCATCTGCAAATTATTTACCGAATAAATGAACTATTCATCCAGGAGGTTATCAGCCGCTTTCCAGGGGATAACGATCGTCTGCGTAGGATGTCAATAATTGCTGAAGAGGGTGAGCGATGTGTACGTATGGCGCATCTGGCGATTGTCGGGAGTCACTCGATTAATGGTGTTTCGGCGTTGCACAGTGAGATTCTTAAGGACGATTTGTTCCATGATTTTTATGAACTCTGGCCGGAGCGTTTCAATAACAAGACAAATGGCATTACGCAGCGTCGCTGGCTGAAATACTGCAATAGATGGCTGGCAGATTTGATTTCTTCAAGCATTGGTGATCGTTGGGTTACAAATCTCGATGAGTTGAGGAGATTGATTCCTTTAGCTGAAGACGCCGAATTTCGGCAGCAATGGATGGAAGTCAAACGCGCTAATAAACAGAGGCTTGCGGATTATATTCGTGAACATGACTTTATTGATGTCTCACCGGACTCCATGTTTGACTGCCATACTAAACGCATCCATGAGTACAAAAGGCAGCTTCTGAATGTGCTGCATGTTATTACCCGCTATAATCGTATCAAGGCCAATCCGGGAGGCAACTTCGCTCCACGCACCGTTATTTTTGGCGGCAAGGCAGCACCCTCGTATTACATGGCCAAATTGATAATCAAGTTGATTAATTCTGTAGGGACTGTGGTAAATAACGACCCTTCAATCAATAATCTCCTTAAAGTAGTTTTCCTCGGCAATTATAAGGTGTCACTTGCAGAAAGGATTTTCCCTGCCTCCGATCTGTCCGAACAGATTTCAACTGCAGGCACTGAAGCATCCGGTACCGGAAATATGAAATATTCACTGAACGGTGCGCTGACAATTGGCACTTTGGATGGCGCCAATATCGAGATTATGGAAGAGGTTGGACGAGATAATATCTTTATTTTCGGCCTGACGGCCGAACAGGTGACCGGACTTAAAAAGGCCGGTTACCAACCGATGGATTACTATCGTCATAACAGTGAACTTAAGCAGGCGATCGATATGATAGCGGACGGGAGTTTTTCACCTGATGAGATTCATCTCTTCAAGCCTATTGTTGATACGCTTCTTGGGCTTGATCACTATCTGCTGCTTGCTGACTATACTTCTTACATTGCCTGCCAGGAAGAAGTTGACAGGCTTTATCAGCAGCCTCACGAGTGGGCTCGCACCTCTATCCTCAATACCGCCGCAATGGGCAAATTTTCAAGTGACCGTACCATAGCCGAATATGCAAGCGAAATCTGGAATATCAAACCGGAAAAGATCAGTCGTCACAGCAGACGGGATTTGCACTAGGAATATTTGGCTATGAATACGCCTGATCTCTGGCAGCAAAACTCAACTGAATATACTTCGCCTGATATTCCAAGACATGCACCTTTGGCTGAACGTATGCGACCGAGAACGGTAGCAGAATTTTCGGGGCAGGAGCATTTGGTTGGCGAGGGTAGAATTCTACGTTGCATGATCGAAACTGATACACTTGCGTCGTTGATACTCTGGGGCCCGCCGGGTTGCGGCAAGACCACTCTGGCTCACATTATCGCTTCAGAAACAAGATCACACTTTATTTTCTTCTCAGCAATCCTTTCTGGTGTTAAGGAAATTCGGGAAATTTTTAAAGAGGCTGAGAGATACTCTGCGCGGGGTATCCGCACCATACTGTTTATAGATGAAATTCACCGGTTCAACAAATCCCAGCAGGACGCCTTTCTGCCATATATTGAAAAAGGTGTGGTTACAGTTATCGGTGCCACTACCGAGAATCCGTCATTTGAGGTTATTGCACCGTTGCTGTCACGGTGCAGGGTATTGACTTTAAATTCACTTGAGCCGAAAGCCATACATAAATTACTGTTAGAGGCTCTGGTTGATACCGAACGAGGTCTGGGCAACTGCTCACTACAGGCAAGCGAGGAGGCGCTTGATTTTCTGGCTGATCATGCAAATGGAGATGCACGCTCTGCCTTGAATACGCTGGAAGTTGCTGCCGGTTTGACGCGCGATAGTTTAATAACTCTGGAAATTGCTCAGGAGGCTTTACAGAAAAAGGCTTTACTCTACGATAAGGATGGCGAGGAACATTACAACGTAATCTCCGCTTTCATAAAGTCACTGCGCGCAAGTACTCCGGATGCCGCTTTATATTGGTTGGCTCGTATGCTCGAGGCGGGCGAGGATCCGATATTTATCCTGCGGCGAATGATTATTCTGGCATCGGAAGATATCGGGAATGCTGATCCGCGAGCTCTTCAAGTCGCTGTTTCCGCTTTGCAGGCCTTTCAGATTATAGGACTGCCGGAGGGACGTATAATTATGGGGCAGGCGGTGACCTATCTTGCTACCGCCCCTAAGTCAAATGCCTCGTACATAGGCATTGATTCTGCATTGGCTGAAGTGCGGAAAAGCGGTGGACTGCCGGTGCCGATGCATATTCGCAATGCTCCGACAAAACTGATGAAGGAGCAGGGGTACGGCAAAGGCTATCAGTACGCTCATGATTTTGAAGATAGTTATTCCGGTCAGGAATGTCTGCCGGATAAGCTTGCAGGTCGGCGTTTCTATGAACCAAAGGGGCATGGTTATGAGAAAAATATTGTGGAGCGTATGGAGTGGCTGAAAAATAAAAAGTAATGTTTTGTATTGAGATATATTCATCAAATTCCAGCAGAGTGGAGGTAAAATTATGAGACGACTCGCAGTCCTAACCAGCGGAGGTGACTGTTCCGGCATGAACGCAACTATCCGCGCAGCAGCCCGAACCGCGATAGCAAATGATGTAGAGATGATAGGCTATCGTAAAGGTTATGCCGGACTTCTTAAAAATGAATACATAGTTCTCAATTCTCAGGCTGTTTCCGGAACGCTTCAGCGTGGTGGCACATTCCTCCAGTCGGCACGTTCAGCAGAATTTCGTACTGAAGAGGGAAGAAAGAAAGCTCTGGCGAATTTGCTCAAAGAAAAAGTTGAGGGCTTGATTGTGATCGGTGGCGATGGTTCCCTGAACGGCGCATTGGCACTCGACAAAATGGGTTTTCCGGTTATCGGCATTCCGGCCAGTATCGATAATGACATTGCATATACAGACATGGCTCTTGGTGTAGATACAGCTTTGAATAATATTATTTATGCAGTTGACTGCATCAAAGATACGGCCAGTTCTCACGATCGCGCCTTTATTGTTGAAGTCATGGGGCGAAATTCTGGTTACCTTGCCTCAACGACAGCAATTGCTACCGGTGCTGAATTTGCAATAGTTCCAGAGGTTGAGCTGGATCTCAATGAAATGTGCCATCAATTGCGTCGCCGATATGATGAAGGGCGAACTAATGCCCTGATAATTATGGCGGAAGGAGCCGGGAGTGCACAGGAGGTTGCTAACGGTATAAAGGATGCGGTCGGCTTTGAAACCCGTGTAACAGTTCTAGGCCATTATCAGCGAGGTGGTGCTCCGTCAGTATTCGACCGTTTGCTGGGAAGTCGATTCGGGCGTAAATCTGTGGAATTGCTGCTTTCAGGAACTAAAGGTGTAATGGT